>NZ_JAUZUU010000012.1:0-69227 GCF_031844225.1 Acinetobacter sp. RRD8 | reverse complement strand
TCTAACGAAGGGGGTGTTTTTTTATGGGCGAGATAATTGTCTTGACTATTTAGCATTCATATAACGTTAACTTTATACAGTGTTCAATATGAAGCTAGAGCGATAATTAACCTTATCGAGTAAGGGGCGGATTACTCAACTTTGTTCTTGCAATGCATCAAACTGACGTCGAGCATGTTTAAAGGCAGTTCTAAGGCCTTCTTCCAGCGTAGGATGATAAAAAGGTTTCTTTAGGATCTGGTGAATATCCTGGTCGGCATCAATCATCCAGGCCAGTAAATGGGCCAGATGTTCTGCTTGTGAACAGAAGAGTTCTGCACCAAGTAATTTACCTGATTTTTTATCAATATAAACTTCTATTCCGCCTGAGTTTTCTGCCAGAACTAGTGCACGTCCTTGATTTTCATAAGAGACAAATCCCCGAATAAATTCGATTTGTTGATCTTCTAGTTGCTTGAAACTTTTTCCGATAATCGCCATTTCAGGATGACAAAATACAATAGCTAATGGTGTTAAAGCAGTAATAGGTTTTACATTCGGATAATTCACACAGTTATGAACTACCTGTTTACCTGTATGAGCGGCTTCATGTTGAATGGGAGCATCAGGGGCGGCATCACCGACTATAAATATAGGTAGGTTTGCAAGTTGTTTTGTTTTTTTATCGATAGGAAGGTTTTTGATGTCCTTGAATGTTGAATTCAGTTGATCTAGACCTAAACGATCTATATTGCTTTGCCGACCTGTGGCACCTAAGACATATTCAACTTCAATACTCTTAGTCTGATCATTTTCTGTAAAATTAATCTTTATTTTATCTGCTTGTATTTCAACTTTATCTGGCAAGATTTTAAATTTGATATTGAGCTCTTTGTTGAATTGCTCTTGCGCCAGTTTTTGTAAAACTGGACTGCTTAATGCACCTACTTTTTGACTACGCGCAAACATCGTGGTTTTTACACCTAGTCGTTGCATAGCTTGAGCTAATTCAATTGCAATAATGCCACTGCCGATCACCGCTAATGACTTAGGTAATTGGGAAAACTCAAATATTTCATTTGAAGTGATGTATTTGTCTTTTAATTTTTGCTTTAGATTTTCATCAATATTGGGGCGTGAACCTACAGCGACAATAAAACTTTTGGCCCGATAGGATTGTCCATTCACTTCGATCGTTTGGAGATCAACAAATTTGGCTTTTCCGGAAATTTTATGTGAGCTGTCCCATTGATCGACACCTTTCAAGGTTGCACGAATAAAACGTTCTCTAAGGACATGCACGCGTTGCATAACCTCTGAAGGATCAATGACAGAATTATGTTTTAAAGCAAGTTCTTCAGCAGTTTGAATATCATGCATGCGATTTGCTGAAGAGATTAGCAATTTACTTGGCATACAACCTACACGGGCACAGGTCGTATCCCATGGGCCATCATTGATAATTAACATATTCTGGGTGTATTTAATGGCTTCGTTATAGGCACTTATTCCTGCAGTGCCTGCGCCGATGATGATGAGGTCGTACATAGAATGATTACCAAGTCTCAAAACATAATTATTTATATTTATGGTTTACAATGTTTCTGGTGTAAATTATGTAACTAGATTGCTTATTTTTGCTAATTTGAGTAAATTTTGTGTAAAAGCCAGAAGACTAACTTTATGGCAGCTTAACTATTATATCCAGTAGGAAAAATCATGAGTTTGTTTATAAATTTAAAAAAACTAGGGGTTAGTACAACAGTTTTAGCAACATCAATTTCTTTGGTTGCGTGTGGAGGGGGGGGGAGTGACGGTTATTATGATCAAGGTTCTTCGAATAGTAATACTGGAGGTTCAAATAATGGTAATGAAAATGGTTCTGTAACAGATAACTCAACAGTCGCTGAAAGTCTAAATATTAAATTGCAGGATGCAAGCGGTGCAGTAATTTCAAAAGTACAGGATAACTCTGTTATTTTGGTGGCTGTACAAGTTTTAAATGCTGATAAAGGCGGTATTGCTAATAAAGACGTACGATTATCAATTAATGATACCGATGGTTTAAACGTTACTGCTAAGTCATCACGAGTTACAACGGGTGATGATGGTATTGCTATCTTTGAAGTTAAGATTCCAGAAATTAGCATTGCTTCAGGTAAATTTAATCTTACCGCAACTGTAGATGGCACAAAAATTTCTACACCAAGTACTGTGACAGTATTTAAGCAAAGTGTGATCAAGAGTGATTACAATTTGTCCCTGCCAAATGACATTATCATGAGCTTACCAGACGGTGAAGTAAAAATTCCTGTGACGGTTACAGATAAGAAAGGCGGTGCGAAAGCAAATCAATCTGTTTCATTAATTTTGCCTACGGAAATGCAAGGTAAATTTGCTGTAACAGAAGCATCGACTATTCAAACGAATGCTCAAGGCGTAGCAGAATTTACGATTAAAGCTACTGCTGAATTAACCGATACCGATGTAATTAATTTGGCAAACACGACTGCTGAATTGAATTTTAAACTGGTAGATGAAAATAAGGCTGTAAAAACAGGCACACGCAGTGTTACCTTTAAAAATGGTCTAGATGTTGTCGATGTTCTGTCCTTTGTTTTACCGGAAACACCAATTGTTCCGGGGCAAACCGCGCTTGTTAAAGTTGCAGCGAAAAACTCTAAAGGAACATTGCTGACTAACCGCGAAGTCACTTTAGATTTTGCGGATAACAGTGCTTTATATAATGTAAGTATTGTGAATAAAACTGCGATGACCAATAGTCAGGGTTATGCACTTTTTGAAGTGGTGACTACAGCAGAACACCCAATTGCGTTATCTCAAAACAACATTAAATTAAAAGCGACCTACAAAGGCGAAACTGAAAAAGAATTCTTTGATGAAATTGAAGTCGTCACTGCCAATAACCAGGCAAGTGATCTGGATGCTATTCAACGTTTGGAAATTGCGTCTTCATATAAAATTAATGCCACAAATGATGAAGTCATCATTCGTGTTAAAGCCATCAGTAACCGTGGTGTTGGCGCGAATAAAGGCAATGTCACCATTAAACTGAACAGTGAAGCATTATCAAATGCGGTTGAATTGTCTGGTAGTAATGATAATGGCGCAACCTTTAATAAAAACCAAACTCAGGCTGTAAATGCTGATGGTTTTGTTGTGTTTAAAATTAAAACCAACAATCCAAGTTCAACAGCCATTGATACTTTGGTGAGCTCTGGCATTGCTGCGACATTTACGACTGATAATAATATTTCCAATAGTATTAAAATTGAAGTTGAAAAGAATACTCAGAGCAATGCATCTATTAGCTATATTGCTTTTGAACCATTAGATAAGCCTAATTTTGATTTAACTAAAAAACAAAGTATTCCAGTTTCAGTTGCAGTATTCGATGTAGATGGTGGTCCATTAAAAGGTAAAAAAGTTAAATTGGCATTAAGTCAAAATTTAACTCCTGCACAGAAACAAGCACTCAGTTTAAATTTAACGTCTAATGCGATTGTTGAAACCGACGAATCTGGTATCGCAACATTCTCATTTAGCTACACACCGCAAACGGACGTGAATAAATTAACTGAACAGTTGAATTTATTACGGGCAGGTATTCCATTAGTAGCGACTGCAAGTAATACTGATACAGATGGTAATGTAACTCAAAATTTTAGTGATAACCTAACTTTAAACTTTAAAGCAGCAACTGCAAATGATGTGGTTGATTTGGACTATTTCACAGTCAATGTGAATACACCAAGTCCATTAATGTTGAATGTGAATGCTGCGCAAAGTATTAATATTGATGTTCAAGCATTTGGAACTGATGAACAACCGCTGAATGATCAAGTTGTGAGTTTTGGTCTTAATACAGCTGCATTAAATAATGGGGTGTCAATTTCGGGTGGCAGTGCTAAAGTCACTCAAAATGGTGGTACATCATTTACCTTTGTGGTGAATCCTACTAATGAAGCAGAGCTTGAGAATTTGGTTGCTAACGGTATTACCATTGCAATACTTGCGAAGCGTAAAGATGGTTCGACTTACACCATCACCAAAAAAGTGGATATCACCAAACCAGCAATTGTATATCCAAATATCACATCTATATTTATCTCACCAGCTACACCAATTTCAGTATTGGGTGGTGAAGTGACGATGAAAGTGGCTGCATTGGATGAAAATGGCGATCAAATTCCATATACACCAATCAACTTAGCTTTATCTAATATTTATACCAATAGTCGAATTTCACTGTCTGATACAACGCTGACAACCAATAGCAAAGGTGAGGCAGAGTTTAAGGTAAAAATCACGGAAGGTATATATGATGAAAGCCTGATCAAAAATGGTATTACAGTCGGTATTGTGGGAACCAATTTAAATACGGGTGACCGCATTCAACAGGTGACCAATGTTCCAGTAGCAGTGCCTACTGATGCGGTGACACTACGTTTAACATCTGACCTTAAGAATTTAGAAGCAGGAAATACTTACCAGATTAAAGTGGGAATTAAAGACGAAATTGGTGCTTTAAAATCTGGTTATCCTGTCGATTTACAGTTAGGTCCTAAAGCAGTTCAAGCGGGTATTAAACTCGGCTCTGAACGTGTCCTGACTGTAGAAAATGGTTTTGTGACAGTTGATCTAACTATTCCTGAAACTATTCCGGATAGTGTAAAAGCAGATTTGGCAGCGAATGGTTTCTTCATCAGTGGAACAATTAGTAATCCTAAAGGGGAGCGTGTTACAAGTGTCTTAAAATTTAACTCAGTTATTGAGCCTGTGAATACGAATGTATTAGATATTAATGTCTATAAAACTAATTTAAGTGCAGCTGGTGATAGATCAATCGTAATTGTTCATTTGAAAGATGAAGCTGGCTTACCTTTAGTAAATCAAGAAGTTAAATTGTCTACCAATGCCGCAGCGACATTGGTTGTCGGTACACCGGGCACAGGTTTCCCAACAAATACCACAGATCCTCAGACGGTGATTACAGACAGTCGCGGTAATGCCTACTATTCTGTTGCAATTGATGGACAATCTGTCGATGCAGAATTACTTATTGAAAGTGGTATAGAGTTAACGGCAACGCATGTAAATAACAAAGGAAAAATGACGACTCAAATTTCACGTATTAATGTCTATCAGCCACCACAACCTATTATTACTGCTGATATTCCTGCTCGCTATTCTTTGAAAATTTCTGCAAACAAATCTAATTTAGATGTGCGTGGAGATGAGGCTGAATTTACAATTACTGTTGTTGATCAAAATGGTGGGGGTGTGGCCAATCAGTATGTGACTTTAAGTATAACTAATCATATTGAAACCGGTGCTATAATTATTGGACCATCAGGTTTAACAACTGATCAAAATGGTCAGGCTAAATTTAAAGTACAATTTGACGAAAAATCACGCAGTGAAACATTGACTGCAGCTCAGTTTGTGACACTCGGTCTAAGAGTAGAAGCTAAATTTAAAGAAGATGGATATGAAGAGCAGTCACAGATTCATCGTATTAATGTGATTGAGCGAAATAATACGAATACACGTGCTTCTATTGTACTTGCATCTAATCCGACAGGCGTAGCAACAACCGCTGATGGTGTTTATTACTTGCGTAATATGTCTGCAAGCGTGGTTGATTTTGATGGTAAGCCTTTAGTTAATCAGGTAGTTACTTTAGATATTACTCCAACTTGGTACTTTAAAGGTCAATATATCTGGGCAAAGTCAGCCAAAGTAGCTGATAATCTATCAGAGACTTGGGTAGGACCAGATGAAAATTACTATTCATCAACAGCTTATCTTAAAGATGGTATTGTGATGGATAATAAAGGTACAGTAGATGAAAGTGATGATGATGATGCTATTATTCTTAGAAATACTGCGAGAGATTGTCCGAGTAATTCAATTGGAGCAGCTATTACCAATTCAGAAGTGACCAATATTCCCGTAAAAGTACCAACATTCTTAGGTCAAGGTACAACCGCGACCTATAAAACAGATAGTGAAGGTAAATTTGATTTTGTTGTGCGTTATCCTAAAGAATATGCACAATGGTTAAGTGTGACAGTTGGTGCTCAAACTTCCATTGCAACATTACCGACAAGAACAACTTATAATCTTGGTTTAGCTTCTTTGAATTCAGATTATAGTAGTAATGGAAGCTATGGACCGAACCTGAAAAGTCCGTATGGTGTAAATACAACAAAATGTCCATAATTGAAAAAAAACAGCGCTTCGGCGCTGTTTTTTTATGGGAGCTAAAATTTAAGGACTAAATAGTAGTCCCCACCCTCACACCCACAGTCGGCTTTAAATTCATTGAACTGCAGCCAACAAAGGCCAAGCTCAGACATAACATGACCAAGATTTTATTCATGAATCAATCCTTGAGATTTTGCCTGATTGAACAGAGCTGCTGAACGTGTACCACTACGGCAGACCATCAAAATCGGCTTTGGCAGCTCATTATAATATCGAGCAAATTCTTCAATATTGGCCTGAGAAAGCTGGCCACTCACTACAGGCTGATAAATCACACTCACTTGAGATTTCTCCGCAATGGAGCGTAGTTGACTCACCGTGACATTATTACCAGTCTCCTGATCAGGGCGGTTTACAATTACAGATTTAAAACCTTGCTGAATCAATTGCTGGAACTTGCTTGGTGTCATTTGCCCCGTGACACTCACCGTAGAGTTCAGCGCACGGCTAAGATCATTTGCAGCAAAAACAGGTGTAATACAGCTAAAACAGGTTGCCAATACCACACCTTTCCAAAACGACTTAGTCATCCAGCAGATCCATCTGTTTCGCCAGTTGATATAAGTTATTCGAGCGGTTTCCGGTACGACAGAACATCAAGATCGGTTTTGGTAATTCATTATAATGATTGGCAAAAGTGCGAACATCAAGCTCAGTAATCTGACCGGCTACTACTGGCTGGAATACATAATCCAGACCGGCATTGCGTGCAGCTTCCTCGATTTGTGCACTGGTTGGCTGCTCGGAACCACCTTCCATGTCCGGACGGTTGTTGATAATCGATTTAAAACCTTTCTCAACCACTTGAGTTACGTGTTCCGGACCAATTTGACCAGCAAAACCTACATTTTCGCTCATGACGCCACTCCATCATTTCATCTATATCGATATGCTTTATGATAGCATTAAGCTGAAAACATGCTGAACCTGTTCTGAAATTTTTATAAATGATGATAACCATAAGATAACGCAATGGAGCGCGTATGCAGGCTTATACAGTTGAACCACTGTATGTCAAAAGCGGTCAGGATGTGATTGCTGCAGATTTTTATCGGCCTAAAAATATAGAAAAACCGGCCGTAATCCTGATGGCTCATGGTCTGGCTGCCTTACGTCAATTTAAACTGGTGCAATATGCCCAGCGTTTTGCCAGTGCCGGCTATGCGGTGGTTTTATTTGACTATCGCTATTGGGGCGGCAGCACCGGACGCCCGCGTGAGCTGGTGTCGATTAATGCCCAACTCGATGATTGGCGAACCATGATTAGGCATATTCAGGAACGCAAATCGATTGACAGTAAACGGATCGTGCTCTGGGGAACGGCCTTAAGTGGTGGGCACGTATTGACCTTAGCTGCAGAACTGAAAAATATTCAGGCGGCGATGGTACAGGTGCCTTTTGTCGATGGGGCCGAGAGTGCCCAACTATATCCTTTACAACAACTCCCCAAGGCGCTTAAAGTCTCCAGTCAGGACTATATGGGGGCCAAGGTTGGTATGGCACCGAAGACCTTACCTGTGGTTGATCAGCATGAACTCAGTTTTATGCCGACGCAGGACAGTTACGAAGGTTATCTGTCGATTGTTAATCCGGATTATTACTGGAGCGGTCACATTCCTGCACGGGCATTCTTTCAGCTGATGCGTTATCGACCGATTCAGGAGGTGAGGAAGATCACCATTCCAGTCCTGTTTATTGCGGCAAAACTGGATAGTCTGATTCCCATTGAATCCAGTCGGGAAACTGCGACCAATATTGCGCCATTTGTGCAATATCATGAGTGGAATATCCGGCATTTTGATATTTATCATGGGGAATGGTTTGAAAAAGCAGTTTCGACCCAATTAGAATTCTTACATCAACATATTGGAGTGCGCTAGATGATTATTGTATGTCCGGAATGTCTGGCCAAAAACCGTGTCCCTGAAGATAAACTCACTGCCAACCCTGCTTGTGGTCAATGTCATCAAGCCCTCATTCCGCTGGCACCGATTGAGCTGAATGAGCAGAATTTCAGTCAGTTTGTCACGCATAGTGACTTGCCAATCCTGATTGATCTCTGGGCAGAATGGTGTGGTCCCTGTAAAATGATGGCACCGCATTTTGCGACTGTCGCGAAGCAATATCCAAATGTAGTTTTTGCAAAAATTGATACCGAAGCGAATCCGCGCTTAAGTTCTGCATTTAATGTTCGCAGTATTCCGACGCTGGTGTTGATGAATAAAAGCAACGAAATTGCTAGAATAAGCGGTGCATTACGGTCAAGCGAGCTGCAAAAATGGCTTGATCAGCAGTTAAATACCCAACCCTAATTCAAATGCCTGGAGTGAAAGTGTCAGATTCTCAAGTAAGACCAGAGGGAATTCTTTCCCTACAGACGATCGCAATGCCTGCAGATACCAACTGGAGTGGTGATGTCTTTGGTGGCTGGATCGTTTCACAAATGGACTTGGCAGGCGCGATTCATGCAGAACGATTTTCAAAGGGACGTTGTGCTACGATTTCGATTAACCAGATGACTTTTCTGGTGCCGGTGAAAGTCGGTGATGTTATTAGCTGTTATACCCAGATTTTAAAAGTTGGTAAAACTTCTATCCAGATGGAAATCGAGGTTTGGGACAGTCATGATGATTCACGCCCACCAATTCGGGTGACTGAAGGCGTGTTTACTTTCGTTGCGGTGGATGTCAAAGGTAACAAACGTCTGATCCCAGAAGACGCCAAACTGAAGCTTTTAGAATCGCAATCAGCACAATGAAGACTTAAATAAAAAATCCCAGATTTAATATCTGGGATTTTTTTGTCTAGAAGAAGAAATTATGATTTTTTGAGCTGGCTCTTGGCAATCCAGGCCCAGAGCATTTCACATTGAATCGGGGCTTCACCGGATTCATCCGTGACGGTAACTTGAACCAGTGTGTCGCCTTTATCTGAACTTTGCATCAAGGCTTGCTGTTCAGGGGTGAGCGTGGCAACAGCGGTTATGGCACCGCGCGTCGGACGTTTAAAATCGACCTTTAAGCTTTTGATCAGTACAACCGCCGTATCCGGCACATTCATTGCCGTCACAAAGCCGGTCGCGGTTTCTGCCAGTAAAGCCATGGCGCAGGCATGCACCTGACCAATATGGTTCTGCATGGCTTTATGATTGGCGATTCTAACCACGACTTTTGCTGGACTTAGCTCTACATAGCGAAGCTTGGCAGAGCCGACCATAGGAACGACCCGGCCAAAAGTTTTACTTAACAAAGCAGTACGAATGCCTTGCGGTAATCGTGCAGTGGCTTTGACTAATCTGGCTAATCGGTTGTTCTTTGCCATAATTCCTTCTACAGACGTTGCTGTCTTAATCTTTAAAGTTATTGAACTGTAAAGGCAAACCAAATTGCTGTTCTTTCAAGAATGCCATTACTTGCTGCAATGTATCGCGTTTTTTATCAGTCACACGAATCTTGTCGCCCTGAATAGAACATTGCGCCTTAATCCCACTTTCTTTAATGGCTTTATTAATTTTTTTTGCGGTATCTGAGTCAAGACCATCTTTAAGCTTGATCACCTGAATCACATTTTTGCCAGAAGCTGTCATTTTTTGTGGGTCAAGCGCCTGAATATCGACTTTGCGTTTAAAGAAATGACTTTCCAGCATGCTATAGACTTGTTCACACTGGAAATCACTTTCAGTCGAGATTTTGATTTCCTTGTTTTTTTCATTCAGTTCAATAGAAACGTCCTGACCACGGAAATCAAAGCGGGTCGCGATTTCTTTTTGGGTGTTTTGAACTGCATGATTTACTTCAAAAATTTCTAATTCAGAAACAATATCGAAAGAAGGCATAGTTTAGACCTTTACAAAGGGAAAGAATATCTGAGATGCTAGGGATGTTTTCTTCATTTGCCAAGTGTTGTTTACATCAAAGGAGTGCGCAATGATCCGTAAACAAGAAATTACAACATTTGAGTTCCCAGAAAATGCAATTATCTGGGATGTACGCGATTCAAGTGCTTTTGCTGAAGCACACGTGAAAGGGGCGGTGAATCAGCCCATTAACGATCTTTCAGCAGAAAGCCTAACTCAGGTGTCAGCGGATCAACCCATTTACATCTTGTGTGGTGGGGGCAGTAAAGCTCCACGTGCTGCGGAAAAACTAGAGGGTTTTGACAGCTCACGTGAATATGTCATTCTGATGGGTGGTACTCGTGCTGCCCGTGATGCAGGCTTACCGCTTGAACAGGGTGTATAAGCATTCTGTCAAAAAAAAGCGCCGCAAGGCGCTTTTTTAATGGGTGAGATTTAATGCCTCCCAACCTCCCTTTTCTAAAGGGAGGAGCTACATCTATTCTATTTATTCATAAAAGTAGAGAAAAGTCCCCCCTTTTTTAAAGGGGGATTTAGGGGGATTCATTCAAAATAGTAATTAAATTTGTAGCTTAAAATACGGTTTCTTCGTTTTAACTTTCTTTTGAAAACGGGTCACACTGAGTTTTTTTATTAAACTTGATGGTACCGGACAGGCTTCGCCGAGAATCTGGGCAGCCAGAATTTCACTACACAAGGGTGCAAATAAAAAGCCTTTGGAGCCTAGACCGGCAAAGCTGTAAATTTCCTCATCGGCTTTCATTTTACCGAGCAGGGGGAAATAATCCTGACTTTGCGCACGAACCGAAGCCCGACCTTGCCAGGTCGCGACATCAGGCAGGGTTGCTGCATATTCTGGGAATACGCTGTGGATCAGTTCGTAGTTATGCACATGGTCTTCTGCTAACACCTCGATATCATCCCGACCTGGATAAAAAGAAGCACCCAAGATCAAATGTTCAGCATCCAGTTGCATACAATAACCGCCGTAGCTATAGGCAATATTTTGACTTAAAGGCTGGGCTTGATTATTCATCCAGCTCACCTGTCCGCGAATCGGTTTCAACACTGGATAATCTGCAAAGAATTGTGCTGTTTCTCGCGCAGTACAGACAATCACATGATCAAATTCACCCAGATCCTGTTTATCTGAAAATAGCTGAGGTTTTGTAGCAGCTTCAATATGGCTAATTTTAGCCTGCTCGTATTGAATATTAGCATGCTGCAAAATTTCATCACGTAACTGATGCGGTGAAACCGCACCAGCTTCTAACAGTTTTAAACTTAGAAATGCAGTTTGCATCTCCTGATCTTCTGTATCTTGTACAGCCAGAATTTCTTCAGGATATTCATCTGCCAATCCTAAAAGCTGTTCAGGATTTTTTAAGGCGAACTGATTCACCTGAATCGGGCGGAAAGCCTTGAATTTTGCATAGTGCGTCAGAGCCTGTTGCCAAGCCAAGGTCATTAAATGCTCTGCACTTTGCTCAACTGGACAGAGTTTGGGATTGAGCAAAGCCAGTGGATTGCCAGAACCTCCGGAGAGGGGCGCTGACTGGTCGTAGATCGTGACTTGATGACCGCGTTGAGCGAATGCCCATGCGCTACTTAAACCACCGATTCCAGCGCCAATCACAGCGATTTGACGAGGTCTGATATTGGTCTTTGTATCTCGCTCAGTTTTTTTTTGAGTTGTTTCCTGCGCTGAAGATGGGTTGCTTTCCTCAGCGGGATTCCAGATCGCTTTCAGCATTTCACGCTTATGCTTAAAACCACGTGGGCGGGAAATTGAAATCCCATGATTTTTTAAGCCACGTTTTAAGACGCCAGCAACACTGAAAGAGGCGAAAGTGGTACCGATCTCGGATAAACGTACAATATTATTTAAAACATTTTCTTCCCACATGTCTGGATTGCAGGAAGGCGCAAAACCATCCAGGAACCAAGCGTTCACCGGCGCAGTTTTTTCAATTACCGGGAAAACATCATGTGCATCACCCAGCCATAGATCCAGACTGAATCGCTCTTCAGGAAAACTGAGACGATGACAGCCGGCAATTGGCATCGGATATTGAGAGATGAGTTGATGAGCTAAAGGCTTGAGTTCTGGCCAGGCATTTAAGGCTCGAATCAGATCGGTTTTAGAAAGAGGGAATTTTTCAACTGAAATCGCATGCAGATGACTGTGATTGTCCGGACGCACCTGTTGCCAGAGCTGCCACAGCGCCAGAATATTTAAACCAGTACCAAAACCCGTTTCACCGACACAGAAATATTCAAAAGGTTTTAAATCTGCCAGACGCATACTGAGATCATTGCCATTTAAAAAGACATGCCGGGTTTCCAGCAAGCCATTGTCTTTGGAAAAATACACATCACCAAATTGCTTGGACACAGGCACATCAATGCCATCCACCAATTGCCAATCCAGATCGGCAGTTTGAATTGCATGCGACAAAACGGGTACAACCTTAAAGATATCGGGAAGGGCTATAGCTTACCATTGACGGCGACGTTTGGTATAAACATAGCTCGCGATCAGGAAGCCAAGCAATACACCGACAGCCAATGTTGCTGCACCGTAGAGGAACATCTGCGCACTGCGTTCACTTTGCAGCACCTGTACCTGAACACCCAGGTTGTCATTCTTGAGCTGCAATTCCTGATTTTGCGATAGTGCTTCCAGATTGGCTTTTTCCAGTTGCTGCAAACGGGTGGCCTGATCTTTGACCAAGGCTTTGACCTTGGCCTCTTGCTGGGCTTTCAGCTTGGCGATTTCTTCTGCAGTTAAAGGTTTATTCTCGGCAGGTGGCACTGGCTGGGCAGAAGTCGCTACGGCAGGAATAATGGCAGGTTTCGGCGTAGACTGGGTTTGGGAAGTCACCGCTGTCCCTTGAGGTTGTGCTGTCTGATTTTCCTGAGTCACAGGAGCAGGCGCAACTTCGACTGCCCATACTGGAGAAATCATAAAACATAGGCCAATGATACTGGCAGTAACAACACGCATGAACCTTATCCTTGAGGGAATGCTTTATTGAATGGTTTAACATCGATGTGTTCGTACACACCTTCTTTTAAGAAAGGCTCATCCTGTAGCCATGTATCCAGCGCTTCACGACTGTCAAAATCGACAATAATGGTACTGCCATAAAAACCGGCCTGTGGATTGGCTGGATCTTTAGGCATGGCACCTGCAACAATCAGGCGACCTTCAGCATTTAACTGTTCCAGACGTGCAAGATGTTGTGGACGAATCGCGAGGCGTTTTTCAACTGTACCTTCCCGATCGGTACAGCTAACGACGAATAATGGCATGATGACTCTCAATCGTTTGTAGTTGGACTTATTCAGTGGTCTTAAAGTATTTGCGCAATACAATAAACTGAATAATGATAAAGGAAAACATCACGATCATGTCACCGAATGCGGTAAATTCGCCCCAATATTTTCCATCCATCCACAAATAGGCGAAAAAGGTATGCAGAAATGACATCAGTACGAACATGGCAACCCAAGCATAGTTCAGCTTGAACCAGCCTTTTTCACTTAGATTGAATACTGGACCAAATAACCGCTGGATCAGAGGCTTTTTATCCTTGCTAAACCAAGGGGATAAGAAAAAGACTCCGGCAAAGACCAGATTCAGTAACACGGCTTTTAGACGGATATAAAAATCATCGCTGAGGATCAGGGTGATACCACCAAAAATCACCGTCATAAACAAGACAATCCATTGCTGCTTGTCCAGACGGAATTTTTGCATGACAAATAACGCACCATAGACGACCAGCATGGAAATAATCAGACCTGTGGTTGCAACAAGAATATTATTATTGTCGACACCCCCCGCAGAACCGATCAATTGCAGCAATTGATGGTCAGTGTCTTTTGGATCTACAGTTTTATATAAATAAAAGAAAATAATGAGTGGCACAAAGTCTAAAAGTGCTTTCATGTTAGAGTATCTAAATCTGATCAAATAAATGTCATAGTATAGAGATGCACGGCGTAGATTTACATACACATAGTAATATTTCTGATGGAACTTTCAGTCCTCAGCAATTAGTCGAAGCGGCTGTGGAAAAACTTGTCCATACTTTGGCCCTGACGGATCATGACACCATGGACGGTTTGGCATTGGCTGAGGAAGCCGCTAAAAATCATGAGATTAAGATCATTTCGGGGGTGGAAATATCCAGCCAGTGGTCACGTCCTGCCACCAAAAAAAACTATGGCGTGCATATCGTCGCCCTAAATATGCAAAATCCTGAGCCTTTACAAAAAGCCCTCAATCAGCAAAAGAAAATCCGGGCTGAACGCTCTAAACAGATTTGTGATCTGCTGGCTCCTTTAATTGGTGAGGATATTTATGCAGATGTACTGGCCAAAGTCGACAATATCCCTGATCGGGTGACACGCACCCATATTGCCAAAACGCTGGTAGAAAAGGGGATTGTGACCCGTGCACAACAGGCTTTTGATAAATATATTAAGGAAGGCAAGAAAGCCTATGTCAAATTTGATGGCTTGAGTCTTGAAGACACCATTCAGGTGATTCATGAAAGTGGCGGATTCGCCGTGCTGGCACATCCGACTAAATATGATTTATCTGCGACCAATATCCGCTACCTGATTGAGATCTTTGCCAAGTTTGGTGGAGATGCGGTGGAACTACCACCGGCGATTGAGCCAAGTTCCACCCGGCAGATGGTGGATCGAATGATTGCTGAACACGCGCTAAAAGTTTCGATTGGTAGTGATTTTCATGGCGATCATATGCCCTGGATTAAACTGGGCAATGTCCCGAGTCTTAAACCGGGGCAGGTCGGGATTTGGGAGAGTTTTGTTTAGTCATTCCTTTACCTCGATCTTTTTCATTTGAGAGAAGATTTTCCCTTCGCTACTAATAACAAAGGGCGAGGAGAGAATTATAAATTAAAGCAAATTATGATCTTGAGCCTGAATCGGTGGTGGCGTCGGTTTACCTAAAGTCCCTAACAGTTCAATTTCAATCGTACGTACCATCGAGTCCAGCGGCAAGTCATTACTCTGAGTACCAAAAGGCTCTTCAATTTCCGAACTTAGAGCATCTAATCCTAAAAAGGTATAAGCCAAAATTCCAACCAGTAAAGGAGTAAACAGACCAAGCGTTGAACCTAAACTAAAAGGTAAAATAAAACAGAAAAAATAGACGGTACGATTGAGCAAGACCGAATAGGCAAAAGGCAAAGGCGTCGTCGCAATCCGGTCACAACCAGTCTGGACAATACTTAGTTCAGCGACATGATTATTCATCTGCATATAGATGATATCGGAGATTTCACCTTCTTTAAGCGCCTGCATTAACTCCCATTGAATCAGGCTTAAGGTATATTGCGGCGCATTGGCCTGCTGATAGAGTTGGGTCACCGCCTGCTGGCTCATGCCGCTGGTTTCAACCAGTTCAGTCGGATTGGCTGTTTGATGGCGTAGGCGATCGCGGAGTACATTGGCAAAGACAATCACATGCTGAATCACACGCTCACGGCGACCTTGGGACAGCATCCTGCAATCACGGTCAAAATGACGTGAATTGGCAATTAGAATTCCCCAAAGTTTGCGCGCTTCCCACCAGCGGTCATAACAGGCCGAGTTCTTAAATCCGAGAAAGATCGACAGTACCACTCCAATCAGGGTAAAGCCGACCAGGGGTAATTCTGGAAAATGAAAATAACCAATATGTGATAAGCCACCGATGATGGCTGACATCAGCATCACTACGCCTAAAGGTGGCAAAACTTTAGGTAAAATCGTCCCCCGCCAGGAAAACAGCAGTTTAAAAACAGTCGGCTGGTCACGTACGATCATTTATTGGAATCATCACAATTTTTTTCATGATCTTGTGGAGTTGTGCCTGCTTTGTCAAGTGCTATTCAATACTGCATTTCCGGTTTGATGAGTTGCTGCTCAGCAAAGGAAAAGCTGCCTTCCAAGGCGATGATGCAATGGTCAATCAGATGGATATCCACTAGCTGGCAGGCCTGTTGAATCTGACGGGTTAACACTAGGTCAGCCTTGGAGGGAGAGGGCCGGCCCAGCGGATGATTATGTGCAATGACAATTGAGGTCGCCTGTTGGCTAATCGCATAACGTAGCAATTGATTAATGGAAATATCACATGCATTGATGGAGCCATAAAACAGTTTTTTAAAGGCAATTTTTCTTAAACTGGCATCCAGACACAGCACGGCAAACACTTCCTGAGTTTCACCGAGCAGTTCAAAACGTAAGTAATCTCTCAGCCGCTTGGAATTGGTAAGTTCCAGTGCATCCTGTTTCAGGTGCTCGGCTATGTAACGCCGTCCGAGTTCCTTGACGGCCATCAGTTGAGTATATTTACTGATGCCCATGCCATGAAACTGGCTGACTTCCTGTAAAGGTGCATCGAGCAACGCAGTCAAATGACCAAAATGCTGAATCAGCAAACGCGCCAGATCAACTGCCGAATGTTGCTGGGAACCGGAGCGTAGAAAAATAGCCAGTAGCTCGGCATCGGACAGACTTTCTGCGCCATATTGAATTAAGCGTTCTCGCGGCCGTTCTTGTTTCGGCCAGTTTTTAATAGAAAATTGCATAGTTATTAGACTTATTTATTATGAATTATCAGTTTTCCCGCAAGCCGATCTCTTGGGAATGCGATTATTTAATGCTATTGTGAGCCCCACTGCAACAGCGAGGTAATCTGTTCGTGAGCTTTGATCTAAGTGTAATTCCTCATAAAAATATCATTTTGGCCGTCACTGGCGGTATTGCTGCCTATAAAAGTGCAATTCTGGTCCGCCGTTTGAAAGATGCCGGATTTAATGTGCGGGTCGTCATGACTCACGGTGCACAGGCTTTTATTACACCTTTAACCTTTCAGGCCTTATCGGGCAATCCCGTACATACCGAATTACTGGATACTGAATCAGAAGCCGGCATGGGCCATATCGAGCTAGCACGTTGGGCAGATCTGTTGCTAGTAGCGCCGGCCAGCTGTGACACCTTGGCAAAATTCGCAGCAGGTCTGGCTGATGATCTCTTAAGTACTTTATATCTGGCAACAAAAGCACCCGTCTGGGTAGCACCTGCCATGAACCAGCAAATGTGGGCAGCCAAAGCAACGCAGCGTAATCTTGCGACACTGATCGAAGATGGTGTGCATGTGATCATGCCGGACGCGGGTTCACAGGCTTGTGGGGATGTAGGTTTGGGTCGGATGCCTGAGCCGGAAGATTTAGCCCGACAGGTGACTGAATATTTTCATAAAGCTCAACGTGCGATTGCGGAAAAATTTGGCCTGCTTGCGGGTAAACAAGTCACGATTACCGCAGGCCCGACTCGCGAAGCGATTGATCCGGTGCGTTATATTTCCAATCACAGTACCGGGAAAATGGGCTTTGCACTGGCTGCAGCCTGTTATGCAGCCGGAGCAAATGTCACCCTGATCGCAGGTCCGGTCAGTCTGGATACCCCGAATGGCGTAAAACGTAAGAATGTTTCTTCTGCCGTACAAATGCTGAATGAAAGCATGCAAATGCTGGAAAATGGTTGCGATATCTTTATTGCGACAGCTGCAGTAGCCGATTATCGTGTGGCAGAAGTAGCCGAGCATAAAATCAAGAAAGCCGGTGATGAACTGAATGTCGCCTTGGTGAAAAATCCGGATATTGTCGCCACCATTGCCCAGCAGGAAAAACGTCCATTTATGGTCGGCTTTGCTGCAGAAACCCGCAATATTGAAGAATATGCTGCCGGAAAGCTGGTCGCGAAAAAGCTGGATATGATTGCCTGCAATGATGTATCACGTGCAGATATCGGATTTGCTTCGGATGAAAATGCCATGACAGTATTCTTTGCCGAGCATTATCAGCTAGACAAACGTGATCTGGAAAAAGCCTCCAAGCAGGAGATTGCCCAGCAGTTGATCGAAGCCATTCATGATGCCTTACATCGTGATCCATCCAGTGATGATGATTTTTAAAACGATCTGTATCGAAAAAACCCTGAATCCATCAGGGTTTTTTTATAGCTGATTTTTTATCATTAATTCAAAAAAACTATAGAAACCATAAATATTTAGTCTTAATCGAAGCGCTGTTTGTTTATTGTTTTTGCAAAAAAGCATAAAATGGATCACAGAATAAGCAAAGATAAAAATACTGCATATATCGGCTATAAGCAGGAAGTGGAAAGAAAAAAGAGGGGGCGCTATGAAAAAAATCATGATGTTATGGATGGTCGCCTGTCTGGCTGGATGCAGTTATTTTGTCTCGATGGATGAACTGGCCAGAAATATTCAAACGCAGATGCAACGTGAATTTAATTCCAATCGAGATTATCAACACTATCGGTTTACCGTGAAAAAGGTCAAAATTGTCCAGCGTCAGGGGAATGAGTTTCAGGCCATTTCTCATCTGAATTATCAGGGCGAGGAATATCCCATTCATGTAAAAGTCTTTAAGGTAGATGGCGGGTATAGTTGGTCGATTGAAGATGATGCCTTTGCTTTTATTGATGAAATTGAAATTGAAAAATATCGTCAGCAACTGGATCGAGAATTACAGCAACTGGCCTCAGCCTTGGATGATCTAGAACCTGTAGATGAACCGAACCAGAATGTCTCCGGCTCTCTGATTACACCAGTGGCTGAACCCGCATTACAAGATGTTTCTTATCAGGAAGAGCCAATTCCGGTCGGTAATATCACGGCGTATACGCAATAACTCATGCGCAATCGCTATAAAAAAGCACCGATCATTGGTGCTTTTTGTGTTTAGGACTCAACTTGTTGATGTTCACGTACATAATCTTCGGTACGCTGCATCGCTTCCTGAATATTAAAAAGTGCAGTCTCTACATCTTTCAAGGTTTTGGCATTACCACCGCTTAAAGCCTGACGCCATTTACGTGCACCCGGCAAATTCTGGAACAGTCCTAAAATATGACGGGTAATAATGGATAAAGGTGCACCTTCGGCCATGCGCTGGGCAATATAAGGCAGCATCTGTTGCATAATGTCAAAACGGTCTGGTGCATCCAGATTCCATAACTGGCCCAGTTCAGCCAGTAAGTAAGGATTATGATAGGCTTCGCGGCCAATCATCACGCCATCCACATGTTTGAGATGTTCCAGCGTTTCGGCATAGGTTTTAATTCCGCCGTTGATCTCGATGAGCAGATCAGGACGATCCTGTTTTAAACGGTAGACATCTTCATAACGTAGGGGTGGCACGTCGCGGTTTTCTTTAGGTGATAGACCTTTTAATAAGGCAATCCGCGCATGCACGATAAAATTATTGCAGCCGGTTTTGGCCACGGTATCGACAAAATGCAGCATCTCTTCATAAGATTGCATATCATCAATTCCGATCCGGTGTTTTACGGTCACTGGAATATCCACCGCATGACGCATTTCAGTAATACATTCTGCGACTAGATCAGGCTCCGCCATCAGACAGGCACCAATTTTATTATTTTGTACCCGGTCACTTGGGCAACCTACATTTAAATTGACTTCGTTATAGCCCCAGTCCTGCGCCATCTTGGTACAGATTGCCAGATCTTTTGGATTCGAGCCGCCGAGTTGCAAAACGATTGGCTGCTCTTCCGCATTAAAGTCCAAATGACGTTTGGCATCACCATAAATGATCGCACCTGTGGTGACCATTTCAGTGTACATAATCACATTCGGGTTAAACAGACGTGCAAAGAAACGATAGTCTTTGGTGGTCCAATCCATCATCGGCGCAACACTGATTCGTGGTTGAAGTTTATTTTCAATGGTGTTCAGATCAGTCATTCAAAATCACGCTTTAACGAAATGGAAGAAAGAAGAAGCAATTCATGCGAGCACTCAGCGATTGGTTTTTGGCTAAAACCGGATCGGCTGACGTCGCAAAAAGAGGGTGTAATACTAGCATAAAATCAGAAAAACCACCCGGCGAACTTAAGCTAGCCCGGTAAATCCGAGGAATGAAACAAGAAATAAAATTGGAATTCCCAGTCAGGTTGGAATGGTATATTTTGATAGGAGAAAGATGAAGATAAAAACGCTAGAAATAAGGAGAATAATCATGTTGTTATTGGAGGAAATTTATAAAAGCCATAAAGCACAAAATTCGGCACATTTTAATTTAAGAATTCATCGGGGCTTAGGCTGGTTTAAAAAATCGCTAGACCTGGATCAGGATCTGGATTTTAAGTTTATCAGCCTGTGGATCAGCTTTCAGGCGATTTATGCAGATGAACGTGATCTGGTTCAAGATCAGAGCAAACTGCAGCAGTTTCTGGAAACACTCTGCCAAAAGGATCTGGATCAGAAAATTAATCATATTCTCTGGGAAAAATATAACCAGCCGATCTGCTCACTCTTGGCCAATCCCTATGTGGAACAAAGCTTTTGGGATTATCGTCATCAGAAAATTAGTCTGGAAAGCTGTCAAGCTGATCTGGAAGCACAGAAACAGAATATAGAGAATGCTTTAAAAGAACGAAATTCTATCGAAATTTTAGCTGGAATATTTCAGCGTTTATCTACCTTGCACCATCAGATAATGCAGGGTGGCGCCACGTATCACAGCTCGCTGAATTATAAATCATTAGAGGAAAGCTGCCGGATTCTGGCAGCCTTATTGCCGGTTTTTATCTGTATTTTATTGGAAAATTCACAAACTCTTGATCTGAATAAGCCTTATTATCCGGCGGCGCAAGTCAGCTAAATAGAGGTAAAATACTTATGCGGTTGTCTTAGCCTGATGCCATTGATCCAGCAGGGCGAATAGGGTGGCACACAGAGCTAGCCCGAGTCCTGCCAGACAGGTCATGCTCCAGCCACCGTGATGCCAGGCATAAACCCCTAAGGCTGAACCACATGCACCACCAATAAAATACAAGGTCATATACAGTGAATTGACCCGTGATTTGGCATCCGGGCGCAGGCGGAAAATCACGTTCTGGTTACAGCTGTGCGTAATTGCGAGCCCGAGATTTATCAGTCCATAACCGAGAATATAACTGAGCAAGGATACCGCACCAAAGTATAAAAACAGCCAGCTCCCCATCAGGATAGAACAGCCGATCCAGCTCAGTATTTTGATATGGCCACGATCGGCCCATTTACCAATGAACTGCGTAGAAAGTGCGCCAAATACACCGACCAGCGTGACCAGTCCGACCATGACATCAGAAAGCTGAAAAGGTTCCTGTGTCAACAGCAGAGCGATGGTGGAGAACAACATACTCATGGCAGCAAAAGCACACGCACCTGTAAGTGAACGCAAAACCAGTCGTGGTTCCTGCTTGAGTAATATCCCCATAGATTTAAAAATCGCTGTATAGCTGATTCTCAGACGTGGCAGGCTCGGTAGTTTTCCTCTCAAATAAAAACTTAAGGCCAGCATACTTATGCCACTGACGATATAAATCATTTTCCAGTGAAACAGGTCGGAAAATAATCCGGCAATACTGGTTGAGAGCAGAATGCCCACCAGTAATCCGCTCATCAGGAAGCCCACCACTTCTCCGGTTTTTTCCGGTTTGACCGCCATGGTGGCCAAGGGAATCAGAATCTGTGCAGCCACGGAAAACAGTCCGGCAATGATAGTGCCGACCCAGAGCATCGGCAGATTCACTGCACTGGCACAAATAAATAAACCTGCTGCCGCACCCAGCATGAGAAAGGGGATCAGTTTGGTTTTATTTAGCATGTCCCCTAAAGGCACAATAAACAGCAGACCCAAGGCATAAGAGATTTGAGCAAAGGTGACGGTGAGCGCTACTTGTGATTCAGGCACCTGATAATACTGCTGAATCGATGAAATCAGCGGCTGGCAATAATAGTTAGCGCCGGCACATAAGCCGCATGCAATCGCCATCAGCCATAATAAGGGCTTATTTTGACTAATATCGAGAGGCGTGTGCATAGGGCTAACCTTGTATTCAGACCGGAAGAATTGAAATGAGGAATAAGAATAATGTTCAAATTGAGGGCACTATAGGCCAGAAGTTCTCGCTTTAAAAGTAGAGAAATATTGCCAGCATTGAAAATCGTTAGAACTCAGGCAGCTTAAAGAAAGAAGTGCAATTTTAAATAGAAAATATGAGTGAATGTTTGCAGAATTTTTTATCTTTTGATAATGGGGTTGCTTCATTAAAGCGCAGCTTGATCTAGAAACAATAAAAAAGGAGCACTCAGCCAAAAAAGTGGAATATTTACGCTATTTTGTTGCGCAAATTTGGTGCAAAAATGGGATTTCCCATTTTGAATCAAGTTCAGTACATTAATATAATAAATAGTACGCAAGGTTTTTTTCTACCCTTTATCTGACTGTTTGAGACTTGGGTCTTATAAAATTTTGGCGATTATTTTTTGTCAGATCTATCAATTTTGTCTGATGAAGATCTGCTCAAAACAAATTCTATCATTTCATAAAATAAGATTTTAACATCTAAAAACAGTGCTCTTGCTTGAGTGCTAAATCTGTCAAAAAAGTCAAAACTAAAAAAACGACGCAGCTAAAGTGCCGCTATCTATAGGGACTAGAGAAATTGAAAGTCTGCTTCTGAATCAAGAAATACAGCAATCATTGTCAGAATCATCAATGTAACAAAATAAATCAGAAATCTGCGCTTATTTATATCAGCAAAATCTGGATATTTCATTCAGCGGAATGAATATCGTTTATAAAAGCATCGAATATGAATAGCCGTTGAATTAAATGAATGTGTTATCACAGCATCATTTTTATGAATCATCAGTTCAAAATATAGGTATTTATTAAATAAATAGTAGGTGGTAATTTCAAACAGTTTGATTAGAATCCAAAAATTCAACAAGAACACATCCTGAGGGGAAGCATCGTTTACACGATGTTTACTTAAGAAAAATTAGCTTGAGGAACGCTCATGCAGATCGGAATTCCAGCCGAAACTGTTGTCGGTGAAAATCGCGTCGCTGCGACGCCAGAGACAGTAAAGAAATTGATCAGCGCAGGACATAGCGTGATTATCGAACGTGGTGCAGGTGTTAAAGCTGCCTATATCGATAGTGCCTATGAACAAGTTGGTGCCAAAATTACGGATGATGCCTATACCGGCAGTCAGTTGATTTTAAAAGTTCGTGCACCGAAAGGTGAGGAAATTCAAAAACTCAACCCGAACACCACTATCGTGGCAATGTTTGATCCTTACCGTAATACTGAGCTTGACCAATTCGCGGCACAAAACGTGTCTGCATTTGCATTGGAACTTTTGCCACGAACCTTGTCTCGTGCGCAGAACATGGATGTCTTGTCTTCTCAAGCCAACCTTGCAGGTTACAAGTCGGTGCTTTTGGCTGCGGCTGAATACCAGCGCATGTTCCCGATGCTGATGACTGCTGCGGGTACGGTTAAACCGGCTCGTGTGGTGATCATGGGTGTCGGCGTAGCGGGTCTGCAAGCGATTGCCACTGCAAAACGTTTAGGTGCCATCGTTGAAGCCACAGACTTGCGTCCAACTGCCAAAGATCAGGTTGAATCTCTGGGCGGTAAATGGTTAGACGTACCGATGTCTGCTGAAGAGCAGCAAAAAGCTGCAGATGCTGCCAAAAATGGTTATGGCTGGATGCCGGGTGAAGAATACATCCGCGATCAGGCTGCAATTGTTGATAAAGCGGTATCAAATGCTGACATCGTGATTACCACAGCGCTTTTACCGGGCCGTGATGCACCGCGTTTAATCCGTGCTGGAACAGTTGCGAAAATGAAACCGGGTTCAGTGATTCTGGACATGGCAGTAGAATCTGGCGGCAACGTCGAAGGTTCAAAATGTGGCGAAACAGTCCATACCGACAACGGCGTCAAAATTCTCGGCATTCCAAATATTCCGTCGACTGTATCAACTGAAGCCTCTGCTTTATACGCTCGTAACGTATTTAACTTCGTTGAAACACTATTTGATGCAGATAAGAATTTTGTCCTGAATCAAGAAGAAGAAATTCAAAAAGCCCTACTCGTCACTCATGGCGGCCAAGTGCTGCTGAAACGTGGTTAAGGAGAAGACTGATGGTTGAAACAATTACGATTTTTGTCCTTGCCATTTTCGTAGGTTACTACGTGGTGTGGGGTGTAACACCAGCATTGCATACGCCGTTGATGGCGGTCACCAATGCCTTGTCATCGATCATTATTGTCGGTGCAATGATTCAGACCGTTGGCCTGCCGGTGATCGGCGTTGAAGGTAGCGTGGATTTCCAGACCATTAACGTGGTGAGCGTACTTGGCGCGATTGCAGTATTCCTGGCGAGCATTAATATTTTCGGTGGCTTTGCAGTGACTGCACGTATGCTGGAAATGTTTAAACCTAAGCAAAAGAAAAAAGAGGGTTAATCCATGGAAATGATTCGAGAATATGCGGATTGGTTCTACCTGATTGGTGCCGTTCTTTTTATCCTGACGCTACGTGGTTTATCAGGTCCTAAAACTGCGATTGCCGGTAACCGTTACGGAATGATCGCGATGGCCATTGCGGTCGTGACTACCTTCTTTGTGGCTGAGAATCCGGTGGTCTGGATGATTATTGGTGCAATGGTGCTGGGTGCAATCGTGGGTATTGCCCGTGCACGCACAGTTCCAATGACCCAGATGCCTGAAACTGTGGCGCTAATGCACTCATTGGTGGGTCTGGCTGCGGTCTTGATCGCCGTTGCTGCCATTATTCACAACAACAAACTGATTGAACTTGGTCCAGACCTATTGGCTGCTAATGGGGTAAATTTCCATGAAATGAGCCGTGTTCATTTATTTGAACTGTTTGTAGGCTGTTTCGTGGGTGCGATTACCTTTACAGCATCAGTCTTTGCTTATGGCAAACTGGCCGCGAAGAAATGGGCAAAAACCATTTCAGGTGCATGGGTGAAACCGGTTCAGGCGATTATCTTTATTGCAATGTTAGGTTTTGGTATTCACTTCTTCCTGATGGGTAATATGACTTCGTTCTGGGCAATGACAGGTCTTGCACTGGCATTCGGCTGGGTATGGATTGCACCAGTCGGTGGCGGTGATATGCCAGTGGTGGTATCGCTACTCAACTCATTCTCGGGTTGGGCAGCAGCTGGTATTGGTTTTACCTTAGAAAACAACATGTTGATCGTTGCAGGCTCACTGGTGGGTTCTTCAGGTGCTATTCTGTCTTACATCATGTGTAAAGCGATGAACCGCTCAATCATCAACGTTTTGTTTGGCGGTGCGATGGGCGGTGCAGCTGCGCCGACAGCAGGAGCAGGTGAACAGGTCCAACGTAATCACCGTTCTGGCTCGGCAGATGATGCAGGCTTCCTGATGTCAAATGCAGACAGCGTGGTGATTGTACCGGGTTATGGTATGGCGCAAGGCCGTGCACAAAATGCGGTAAAAGAATTGGCTAACTTGCTAAAAGAGCAGGGCGTAACGGTTCGTTTTGCGATTCACCCTGTAGCAGGTCGTATGCCAGGTCATATGAACGTACTACTTGCTGAAGCGGACGTACCGTATGAAGACATCCTGGAAATGGATGAGATCAACTCGGACTTCCCGGCAACAGATGTGGTGCTAGTGATTGGTGCGAACGACGTTGTGAACCCTGCGGCGAAAGATGATCCAACATCGCCAATTTATGGTATGCCAATTCTGGAAGCCCATAAGGCACGTACGATTATGGTGATCAAGCGTTCTATGGCAACCGGTTATGCGGGTCTCGACAATGACTTGTTCTATAATGACAAGACCATGATGATCTTTGGTGATGCCAAGAAAGTGGTGGAAGATATGACTAAAGCCATTAATGGTACGGGTCACTAATCATCTAAATCATTAGAATCCTCCTAAGTCCCCCTTTTAATAAAGGGGGATTTTTTATTTTATATCTTGGGAAAAGGATGATTGAGTGATCATCGAACGTCTATGTTGATGATGAATTGATCCTAAAATACCAATCAAATCGGTGCATAAGACAAGATGAAAATTAAAGAAAAATAGCGAACAGATTGAGTGGTATTAACGCTTATAAAGTTGGATGAACAGGCAATAAAAAAGCGACCTACACAGGTCGCTTTTTTGAATATTCGGTTTTTACGCTACAGAGTCAGTATCTGTAGGATTGCGCCATAAGCTTTCTAGGTCATAGAATTTACGCGCTGTTGGAAGCATACAATGAACCACCACATAACCAAGGTCGATGAGGATCCATTCAGCATCACGTTCGCCTTCAATACCAAGAGGGCGGAAGCCAGCTTTACGTGCTTCTTCAGCAACGTTATTGGCCAATGATTTGATGTGACGTGTCGATGTACCGCTTGCAATGACCATAGCATCAGCCACATTACTGATACCGCTGACATCAAGCTCAACAATTTCTTTTGCTTTTACATCTTCAAGTGCAGCATGTACCACTTTTAAGCAGTTCTGTACAGCTTGAGAATTTGAATTCATAGTAAGATCGTGAGAATTAGAAGCGCTGGGCGATGGTTCTAAATTCATGGGGAGTGTAATTTCCTAACAATTATGCATGGTCTAATATAGCGGTTTTAGTCCTGAATTTCAAATGAAGCCGCAGTCCACTCAGTCATGCTCCGGAAAGAACTCAGCTTTCCAGTCAAAGGAATCGTTGGAATGTCCGCTAGGTTTATACTCGGCAGCGACATAACCTTGATATTGACTATGTTTTAACCACTGAAATATATCATGATATTGAATTGAACCCGTATTGGGTTGATGCCGTCCCGGACAATCCGCAAATTGGATATGACCAATCGAGGCAATATTTTCTTGCAAAGTTTCTAAGACATCTTCGCCCATCATTGCCATGTGGTAACAGTCGTACTGCATTTTTAAGGCCGGATGATGTACCGCTTCCAGCATTTCCTGGGCTTGGGCAACATTTTGAATCAAAAAACGTGGCATATCGGTGCCATTGATCATTTCGAAGACCGGTTCAATTTGATGCTCAAGCAGCATTGAACAGGCCATTTTTAGGTTACTCGCCAGCGTATTCAGGCAGGGTAAAAGATCACAATCCCTAGGCTGTTTTCCTGCCAGAATGTTCACCCGAGGTACATTCAATGCGGTAGCATACTGGATAGCCTGCTCAACCGCATGACGAAACTCGATTTCCTGTCCTGGAATGCCAGCCAGACCATGACCGCCCTGTATTAAATCACCTGCCGGCACATTAATCAGGCACAAGTTTAGCTGATGGGTGCTGAGCTGGTTTTGAATCTGGCCAATCGTAAGTTCATAAGGAAACTGGATTTCCACATGATTAAAGCCCTGTGCACGAGCCAGCGCGAAACGTTCGATCAGCGGTACTTCGGTAAAAATCATCGACAGGTTGACGGCAAGTTTAATCATGTCTTTCTCTTCAATATTCAAGGCCGCATCAATCAAGCTTTATGAATGTTTTAGTTGCTGGATTACAGTAGCCAGATCTGCTTCGGCAAAGCCTTGGGCTTGATGAGCATGTAACTGCGTTAAAGCTTGAGTCGCCACCGGAACATCCAGGTCAAAGCTTTGTGCCAGTTGCACGGCATTATTCAGATCCTTGGATAAGGTCTGTACTTTCCATTGCACCGGTTCAAAAGTTTGCGTGGCCATACGCGGTGCCAGAATCTGAAAAGGCTTGGAGTCGGCAAAACCACCCGCCAGCGCAGGCGCGAGTAAACGGGTATCCACCCCCGCAAGTCCAGCCAAGGCAACCGCTTCTGCAATCAGGGTGCTATTGGCAGCCACAATCAGCTGATTACAGATTTTGGTCGCCTGACCGGTACCCGTATCCCCCATACGGGTGACACGCTGGGAAAGTACTGCATAGATCGGATTAAGATTTTCAATCGTCGTGGCATCACCACCGGCAAAAATCACCAGACTGCCTTGTTCGGCTCCAACTGTACCGCCTGAAACCGGAGAGTCAATCCAGGTTACTTTCTTAGCCTGTGCTTGTGCAGCAAGTATTTGGGTTTGCTGTACTGAAAGGCTGGAGAAATCTACAATCACTTGCTCCGCAACCAAATACGGTTCGATCTGAGCAAAAACAGATTGCACTGCCTGATCATCTGCCAGGCAGGTCAGAATCACCGGGTAATCTGTAATCTTATCCAAAGATAGCGTAGTTGCACCTAGATCCAGCAAGGGCTCACAGGCAGATGGTGTGCGGTTCCAGACTGCCACCTGAAAACCTGCTTGAAGCAGACGTGTGGCCATGCGAGTGCCCATCAGCCCCATACCTAAAAAGGCAATTTTAGTATCGCGATTCAACTGCATGCTTTGGTTTATTCCTTTCCTAGATTCAGACTGGGTTTATTTGTATTGGCGCGGTACAAACTGAACCTCTGGGTTTTTGTCCTTTTTACGGGCCAATTGACTGTTTTTACCCAGTAATAATTTCAGCTGCCATATTTTTTCCATACGCAAGGATTTATTTGGACGATGCTGCATGGCATCCAGTACAAATTTAGAGGCCATCAGCGCATCTGGAGAACGTTGCAGCATTTCTTCAGCCAAGGCTTGTGCTCTTCCTAGTGGCTGTTCATCGACATGGGTGATCAGACCGATTTCTTTGGCATATTCACCATCAAAAATCCGGGCAGTTAAGGTCAGCTCTTTGGCCAGATCAATACCAATCAGGCCTTTCAGGGAGCGGCTGAGTCCCATGTCTGGCACCAGTCCCCAGCGGGTTTCCATAATCGACATTTTGGTCTCAGGATGGGCAATGCGGATATCTGCGGCTAATGCCAGTTGCATCCCGGCACCAAAACAGAAGCCCTCCATTGCGGCAATCACCGGGACTGGCAATTCCTGCCAGACCAGAAATGCTTTTTGAAATAAGCTTTGACCCGGACGGATCAGTTCCCATGCGGCATAAGCACGATTTTTAGGATTATTTAAATCTGCCAGATCAATACCGGCACTAAAGACCTGGGCTTCTCCCGTTAAAATCACACATCGGATGCTTTTATCTTTTTTGATTTTTTGTGCAGTCGCGACCAGTTCGCGCAGCAGGGCAAAGCTCATGGCATTGCGTTTATCCGGACGATTCAGTGTAACAGTGGCAATGCCGTTATTTTTTTCCAAGCGCACGAGTGACATGGCATTCTTCCTTATTTTCCTGGCTTGAGCATAGCATGCAGCCTTTAGGCTTGCATGACAGCTCAGTCACACTTCTTAAGTCATGGACTGAGCCACTTCAGAGGTTTAATTCAAATGTTGCTTCAAAATTTGCTGGGCAGCCTGTTCAACCTGTTCAACCACGGCTTTGAGTTCATCAAAATATTTCAGCACGTCCTGAACAAAGTTTTCATCGGCCTTACGGCGTTCTTTGCGCAGGGTTGAAACGAACTGTTCAAAGCCACCGGTGACTTTCTGCAAAGTCGGTGCACCGACATAGCGGGTCGCGCCATATAAACGATGCAGCACATGTTCCAGTTGTGGAAAATCTTCCAGTTCAATCAGTTGCTGCATTTCATCGAGTTCATCTGCAAAGCTGTCTACCAGCATGCGTAACAGGTCTACCGCCAGATCTTCTTTATTGGCTGCCAGTTGCAGGCTTTGCTGCCAGTCCAGAATATTTGGATCCAGTGCATCAATCACATTGGCGCGTTCCAGTACCGGAATCCGTTTAAAATGCTCGGTAGTCCAGTGCGTCAAAATTTGGATAATCTGCTCGATCTGGATCGGCTTGGTGACATAATCATCCATGCCGTTTTGCAGCAGTTTATGTTTTTCATCAGAAAGCGCATGTGCCGTCAGTGCAATAATCGGCAGACGGCTATGATTTTCAAAAGTTGATTCCAGCGAGCGAATAGCACGGGTGGTATCGATCCCCGACATGACTGGCATCTGAATGTCCATAAAGACCAGATCAAATGCCGGCTGTTCCTGTTCATAACGGCGCTGAATAATATCGATCGCTTCCTGCCCGCTGAGGGCTTTGGTTGTGGTGACATTGAGTTCGCCCAGTAAGGCTTCCAGAACAATCAGGTTCGGCAAATGATCATCCACGGCCAGAATATGCAGGCCTTGACCATTAAATTCTTCATGCTGTTCCTGATCGAAGACCGGCTGATTGCCGAGTAATTGAATCAGGGCGGTGCGGCTGAGTGGCTGATGCAGGGCACGGGCACGATGGTCGTTGAGCATGCTTGGATCCAGCTGCATCTGATAACCATAGACAGCCAGATGACCCTGATAACGTGAACGGATTTCGCGTAACAAGACCTCACTGTCACCACTATGATCGACGATCAGCCAGGTATTTTCGCTATTCTGTAAATGATTCAGACGGCTAAACAGATCCAGAATTGATGCACATTCAATATGTTTAACCTGATAATTTTCCAGATAATGCCGCAGCACATTCGCAGTTGCCGGATGTGCAAGATAAGACACCACGGTCAATTCGCTAAAATCTGGATGCTCAATCACGGTATCTTCATCGACCAGGAACTGGGCAGTAAACCAGAAAGTAGAGCCTTTTTCGGTTGGAGCACGTTCCTGATTGTCTTCAAAACCAATCTGGCCATGCATCAGGCTGACCAGCTGTTTGGAAATTGCCAGACCAAGACCGGTACCGCCAAACTGACGGGTCACCGAGGTATCACCCTGCGAGAAGGACTCAAACAGCTTTTTACGGTCGGTACCACTCAGGCCAATGCCGCTATCCTGTACACTAAAATGCAGCACACACTGATCCATTCCATCATGTTCCATGCGTGCCCGGACAATGATTTCTCCATCCGGAGTGAATTTGATCGCATTGGAAATCAGGTTGGTCAGAATCTGTTTAAATCGTAGCGCATCACCAATAATGTGTTTTGGCACACCATCTGCATAATAGAAGGCCATATCAATATGTTTTTGTGCTGCCAGAGGTGACAACATGTCCATCACATCAAAAATCGCTTCTTCCAGATCAAAAGGTGCCGTTTCCAGTTCCAGTTTGCCGGCATCAATTTTGGAAAAATCCAGAACATCATTGATCAGTGCCAGCAAATGCGCCGAAGACTTACGAATGGTCTGCAAATACAGGCTCTGCTCGTTGCTGAGATTGCCCTGACGTAACAACAGATGAATAAAACCATCAATACTGTTCAGCGGGGTGCGCAATTCATGGGAAATATTGGCCAGAAACACCGACTTGGCCTGGTTGGCCGAGATCGCCTGGTCGCGTGCCTGACGATAGGTAATATTCTGGACTTCTAAAGTGTCGAGGGTGCGGCGTAAATCGTCTTCGGTCTGTTCGGTATGTTCACGCAGTTCCAGAAAGCTGAAATGCAAACGTTTCACCACATTGGCGATATCACGTTGCAATAAACGCAGCTCGCCGGTGCTGTTAATCACCATATGCTGGCCGAGGGTATCGGCATTCAGGCGTTGCAATTGCATGCGAATCTCATACATTGGGGCGATCCAGCGCCGTGAGTAGAAATTCAAGCAAAGTAATAACAATAATAAGGTCAGTAATCCGGTCGCAATCAGTACGATCAGTACTCGGTAACGGGCAATTACTAGCGGCTGGTTATCCAGTTCGATCGCCAGCCAGCCGGTAGAAAAAGTGTTTTCATTCACTTTAATGGCATAGATATGATTATCTTGATGCAGAATCGGACCAACAAAATTGCCGCTTTTCTCAAATTCTGGCCAAGGCGCCTGTTCCTGAAAACCAATGCCCAAACGGCTCTTGCCATTTTCATCCAGAACTGCTGCCCGAACCAGATGCTTTTCATTCAGCATGTTCTGCATGGAGTTGTGAGCCTGGTCATATTGCCATGGATACAGATTCAAGATATCCAGTGCATATTCTGAGGTGCCTTGAAAACGGGTGAGAATCGCAATGGCCATCTGCTTCTGCTGGGCACGTGCGGCATTCGAGGTCTCAGTCAACACCAGCATGGCACCGACACAGGCCAAAATGGTAATCGGCACAAAAATCAGCGCAATCAGCTGTCCATAGGCATGATTTAAGTGTAGGCGTTTAAACAGCTTTTTGTTGATCGTTGACATGATTTAAGCAGTATTTTCTTTATGCCTGGCATATTAGCATGCTTTAAATCGACAGTTAAAATTTAAGCATAATTTTTATAAAGCTTCGGATTAGCAGTTAAAAATACAAGAGATTTCAGTTAATTTTGCTCAGGTACAGCAAGACTAAGACGCACGAAATTTCAATCTGTAAAAGTGCCAGACTGAAATAGTATTTTCATCTTCATTAGCGAGCTGCTTCACCTGGCTAAATTATCGGGAAATGTAGTTTATGGCTTGATAGTGTGTGAGTTTTAGTGAGTTTTCTGAAAAAGCCTTGCTAAATGGATGCAGGGAAAAGCATTTTTTCATACAATAGCCGCACCTCGATATAGGTGCATACAATGAGTAATACCACCCCCGATTTTCAAGCAGATGAATTTTTGTTAGACCACTATGTCGGCAAAACGCCACTGGTGCGTTTACAGCGTCTGGTAAGTCACACTCAAGCTACAGTACTCGCGAAACTCGAAGGCAATAATCCGGCAGGATCGGTCAAAGACCGTCCGGCCTATAATATGATCATGCAGGCCGAGAAGCGTGGACAGATCAAGCCGGGTGATACCCTGATTGAAGCAACGAGCGGAAATACGGGGATTGCATTGGCGATGGTCGCAGCGATGCGTGGCTATAAAATGAAGCTGATCATGCCGAACAATATGAGTCAGGAACGTAAGGATGCGATGCGTGCTTATGGTGCCGAGCTGATTGAAGTCACCAAAGAACAAGGCATGGAAGGTGCACGTGATCTGGCCGCTCAAATGCAAAATGATGGCGTGGGTCTGGTACTGAACCAGTTTGGTAATCCGGATAATGTCGAAGCACATTATCTGACTACAGGTCCTGAAATCTGGCAGCAAACCGGTGGCAAGATTACCCACTTTGTCAGTTCTATGGGTACAACCGGCACTATTATGGGTGTCTCGAAATATCTGAAGGAAATGAATCCGGAGATTCAGATCGTGGGTTTACAGCCATCTGATGGTTCAAGCATTGCCGGAATCCGTCGCTGGCCGGAAGAATATCTGCCGACTATTTTTGACCGCAGTCGCGTGGATCGTATTATTGATATTCCACAAATTGAAGCTGAAAAAACCATGCGCAAGCTGGCGCAGAAAGAAGGCATCAGTGCTGGTACTTCGTCTGGTGGTGCGGTGTGGGCTTCCATAAAGCTGGCGGAAGAACATCCGGATGCCGTCATTGTGTGTATTATTTGTGACCGTGGTGACCGTTACTTGTCTACAGGGTTATTCTCTGTGCAAGATTCTGAATAATTATTTGAGCACTGTGTTATGCGCCTGCCTGTTTTAACTTTCGATATTGAAACCCAAACCGATCTCAAATCAGGCGCGCATTTATTTGGTCTGGACTTGCCTGAAGCAGATCTGGATCAGGCCCTGACCAAACTGCGCCGTCAGGATTCAGGCTCTGATTTTCAGCGTCCGCCCTTGCATGAAATTGTCTGTATTTCCGGTTTATGGATCGATGAGCAGGGCATGAAGCTGTTTTCTTTTAGCCGGGAACAGCATTCTGAAGCGGAAATTTTAAGAAAATTCTTATCGATTTTTGATAAGCGTCATCCGACGCTGGTCAGCTGGAATGGTTCACAGTTTGATTTACCGGTGATTTTATACCGTGCCATGTATCATGGACTCTCTGCACCGAGTCTATTCGATCAGGGCGAAATTGACACGCAAAAGCGTTATAATAACTACCAGAATCGTTACCATCATCGTCATGTCGACTTAATGGATGTGATGGCCATGTTCCATGCGCGTCATTTCCAGAAGCTGGACGATGTTGCACATTTGCTGGGTTATCCGGGTAAACGCGGTGACGGGGCCTATCGGGTTCCTGAATATGTCCGCAATCAGCAATGGACCGAACTGACCTCTTATTGTGAAGGCGATGTGCTGAATACCTGGCTGGTCTATATCCGCTGGCTGTTGTTAAAAGGACAGCTGTTATTGCCGGATTATCAGCATTTGCTGCACAGTACGATTCAATATTTGCATACCCAACCGCAGCATGCGGACTTTTTATCGGTTTGGCGTGAAACGTCACAAAGAACTGACTTTACCCGTTTTGATTTTCCAACTCCCACATCCTAGGTTTTCATGAAGCATCGAGCACACACACGTCCTACCCAGCAACCCGAGTACATTTTTCAGGTTGAGTCACTTTCGCATGAGGGACGTGGCATCGCTCATTATGGTTCACACCCGGATCATCCACCGCATAAACACGGCAAGAAAGTCTTTATCCGTTATGCCTTGCCCGGTGAAACCGTGCGTGCTCGCATTACCCGTGAAGTTAAAAAACTGGAAGAAGCTGACAGTCTTGAATTACTCAGCGAAGCTTCCGAAATTCGCATCAAGCCGATCTGTGCACATTTTGGGATTTGCGGTGGCTGTAATATGCAGCATATCGCTGCGGATGCGCAGATTGAACTGAAACAGAATGTGCTGAAATCGCATCTTCAGCATTTTGCTGGAATCCAGCCCGATCAATGGCTACCGCCTTTACGTTCACAACGTGAAGATTATCGCCGTAAAGCGCGAATCGGGGTGCGTTATCTGCCTTCCAAGGATCAGCTGGTGGTGGGCTTTCGTGAAAATCAGTCCAACAAACTCACGTCGATTGATCGCTGTATGATCTTGGATCGCGAGTTTGGCTCGGTTACAGGTCTTAAACAATTGCTGCAAGGTCTCAATGGTAAGGCTGACATCGGTCATATAGAATTGGCCATGGGGGATCAGGACATTGCGCTGTTAGTGCGTGAAACTGCAAAATTATCTGCCGATGATGTCAACCAATTGCGCGAATTTACGTTACAGAAAGGCTGGCAACTGTATCTGCAGCCTGCCGGCAAAGAAACGCTCTCGCGGATAGATGATCCAGAAGCATCTGCACGCTTACACTATGGTCTTGATGACTTTGATGTGAAATTCGGCTTTAATCCTCTGGACTTTACTCAGGTAAATTCAAGCATCAATCCGCAAATGGTACGATTGGCATGTGATTTGCTTCAGCTAGAACAGGGTGAACGGGTTCTGGATCTGTTTTGTGGATTAGGAAACTTTTCTTTGCCGCTGGCGCGCTGTGTTGGTGCGTCGGGTCAGGTGATTGCGGTCGAGGGAAGTGATGAAATGGTTCGACGTGGTGCGGAAAATGCCAAAAACAATGGTATTGCACAAATATCGTTCTATTCACAAGATTTAACCAAAGATTTCTCGCACCACACTTGGGCAAATCAAGGTTTTGATGCATTATTAATCGACCCGCCACGTGCCGGGGCAGAAGAAGTGATGCATTATATCCCTCAGTTTGGAGCTAAAAGAATCGTTTATGTGTCATGTAATCCTGCGACACTCGCCAGAGATGCAGGACTCTTGGTACAACAGGGCTATCGTCTCACCCAAGCGGGCGTGATGGATATGTTTACACATACTGGACATGTTGAATCAATCGCATTGTTCGAAAAAGAAAATCAAATAAACGATTAAAGAAATGATGTTTTTAAAAGTAGGAGACGGGTATGGTCACAGTACGTGAGCAACTCCCTGGACGACTCAATGAGTTGTCACAGGAGACGACTGTAGAACATGCCGAACAAGCACACCAGGATCTGACTGAATGGTTGGATCGGGTTCGTGGCATATTAGATGGCGCACCTTTAACGCAGCTCGAAGAAGTCGCCCACTTAACATTAGAAAGAGAGCTGCAAAGTACGGTTCAGCACCGCTCCAATACCTTTTATACTGGTATTGAGATGGCGGATATTCTGGCGCATCTGCATGTCGATGAAGATACTTTGTCCGCAGCCATGCTGTATCGTGCTGTTCGTGAAGGCGTCATGCCACTCAGTGAAGTATTGGAACAGTTCGGCGAACAGGTGCATAGCCTGGTCAAAGGTACGCTTGCCATGGGTAAGCTGTCTGAGCTGATCGAAAAAAATAAACGCCTGGAAGATCATTTCAATAATAACCAGCGTGAACATCTGTCTGGCATTTACAAAATGCTGATCTCGGTCACCGAAGATGTACGGGTTGTTCTGGTCAAGCTGGCCGAACGTACCTATGCCTTGCGTGAACTGGCCAATTCCTCGCGTGAGCGTCAGGAACGGGTGGCCCGAGAAATTCTGACCATTTACTCGCCACTGGCACACCGCTTGGGCATTGCCCAGCTGAAATGGGAGCTGGAAGATCTGGCGTTCCGTTATCTTGCGCCGGAACGTTATAAAGAAATTGCTTCCTTACTGAATGAAAAGCGTCTGGAGCGTGAACAGTATATTCAGTTTGTGATTGATAAATTACGCAATGAATTGGCCGAACATGGTATCGAAGCTGAAATTAATGGCCGGGTGAAACACATTTATTCGATTTATCGAAAAATGAAAAGCAAGAACCTGAGCTTTGACCAGCTCTATGATATTCGTGCTTTACGGGTACTGGTGAAAAGCGTACCGGAGTGTTATCACACTTTAGGTATTGTGCATCAGATCTGGCGCCATATTCCGCATCAGTTTGATGATTATATTACCAACCCGAAAGCCAATGGCTATCGTTCTTTACATACAGCAGTAATTGCCGAGAACAAGTCACTTGAAGTGCAAATTCGTACCCATGCAATGCATGACGAAGCTGAACTTGGGGTGTGTTCACACTTTAATTATAAAGAAGGTGCAAAAACGACAGATCGCTCCTTTAACCATCGTCTACATTCCTTACGTGCGGTACTTGAGCATTATCAGGAGCGTAATGAAAGCAGTGCACATAAAGAATCTGAAGATGAAATAGAGAATTTTGAGCATATTCAAGATTTTGAAGGCTTCGAAAAGATCTATGTGTTTAGCCGTGATGGCGATATCAAAGAGCTACCACGTGATTCGACCGTACTCGACTTTGCGTATCATGTGCATACCGAAGTCGGGAACAAGTGCTATGCTGCACGGGTGAATCAGCGCTATGTGCCGCTGACCTATACCCTGAAAACCGGTGAACAGGTCGAGATTCTGACCAAAAAAGACCGGGAACCGAACAGGGACTGGCTGGTTAATTCGCTGGGTTATATCAAGACAGCCCGGGCACGAGACAAGTTGCGTCACTGGTTCCGTCAGCAGGATCGTAGCAAGAACTTGGAAGTCGGCCGTGAAGTACTGAACAAAGAATTGTCACGTCTGGCAATTCACCCGAAATCGATTGATCTGAGTGATTATTGCAACCACTTCAATGTCAAAACCGGTGATGATATTCTGGTCAATCTGGTCAATGGTGATATCAGCCTGCATGCCCTGATTAATCAGGTGAATCGTCACATGCATCTGGATCAGGACGAACCTGAACTGGTGCTAAAACCTGCCCTGAACCCGCGTGCCAGTCATACGCTGTCAGCGCACGGGATTCTGATCGACGGTCTGGATAACGTGGAATTGCATGTCGCGCAATGTTGCCAACCGGTGCATGGTGAATCGATTGCTGGCTATATCACTCTGAATCGTGGTGTGAGCATTCATAAAGTCGCTTGTCCGGACTATGTCCGCATGATCACCCAAGAGCCTGAGCGTGCGGTAGAAGCCGATTGGGAAATGCAGCCGACTCGTGGTCAGAGCGTACAGATTGTAGTGGAAGCTTATGATCGACGCGGTTTGCTCAAAGATCTGACGCAAGTGATTTTCTCGGATCAGATCAATATCCGTCAGGTGAATACCATTTCGGAAGCGGACGGTATTGCTAATATGAAGCTGCTGATTGAAGTCAAAGGTCTGGCACAACTTTCCAAGCTATTGGCCCGTCTTGAGCAGCAGCCAGGAATTATCAGCGCACGCCGTCTGGTACAGGGTACTTAATTCCCGTTATGTAAGTTTAAAAAGCCTGCAATTCAATTGTGGGCTTTTTTATTGTAAGGTATTTGAATCACATGGATAAAAAACAGACCAGCAAACCAAAATGAGCGCGACCGAAATATTTGAACGTAGACGAAATAATCTGGCCAAGGTGATTGATCTGCTGATCGAGACGCAGCAATTTAAAACCGGCAAAGAGATCTGTGAACATTTTGGCTTGTCTGCTTCATATATTGCGCAATTGCTGAATAGCAAACGTCAGATCGGGGAGAAGGCTGCAAGGGAACTGGAGCAACAACTGGGTCTAGATGTGTTCATTCTAGATCAGTCGGTTGAACCAAAAGTTGAATTAGTTTCAATACCAGAGCAAGGCAGACTATTTCAAATGCAGGTAATAGAACAGCAGGCATTTGCACTTATCTCCCTGGATTCACCGCTCTCATTCAATCAGGATATTTTTCATCTGCAATCACAGCATTATGCGATTCAGGTAGCAGGGTCGTATTATTTTCCCAGCTTAAAACCGGGCTGGTGGCTGATTTGTGACAAACAGGCCGAGTTATCCACTGCAGGCATACTCTGTGTGTATCTGGTCAATGGCCTGCAGCTCATTTTGCAGTTGGTGAGCGAAGCTCGGGATCATTATGAATTCCAAAGTCTGGATGAAAGCAGAAAGGTGATTTTTCAAAAAACCGATATTGAGAAAACCCATTCAGTCATTGCGATTCTTCCCACTGCCACATATTCAAACGGCAGAAATAATTCAGCCCATCATAAGACGGGCTGAACGATGAACATGAAACAGAACAGATTATGGAATCTGGTTCTCGTCTTCAAATTCTGGCTTCACCTGAACAATAAAGTCCTGACGGTTCAGACCACGCCACAAGGCAAAGGCCGTACCGATATAGATCGACGAATAGGTCCCGACAAAGACACCGACAAACATCGCGATCGAGAACCATTTCAGACCATCACCACCCATCAGCATCATGGCAAGCACCACCAGCAATAAGGTCATAGAGGTATGAATGGTACGACGCAGGGTTTCAGTCAGGGCAATGTTGATAATCTCGACCGGTTCTGCACCACGAATCTTACGGAAGTTCTCACGGATACGGTCAGAGACCACGATATTATCGTTCAGTGAGAAACCGATGATTGCAAGGAGTGCTGCAAGTACAGTCAGGTCAAATGGCCACTGCATCATCGCAAAAATCCCGAGGGTAACGACGATATCATGGAACAGTGACAATACTGCACCCATAGCCAGCTTGACCTCAAAGCGGATGGTGACATAGACCAGCATCAGCAGGAGCGCAAGTGCCACAGCACCGCCAGAACGGACATAGAGCTCATTACCGACCTGTCCACCGACGACATCAACCTTCGGTACTTCTGCCGCATTATTTGGCAGTTGAACTGCGGCTGTAACAGCTTTGGTCAGGTCTTCAGCTTCGATATCTTCCTGAACCGGCATACGCACCATCAGGTCACGTTCAGAACCTAAAGTCTGAACCACAGCATCATTAAAGCCTGCCTGGTTCAATGCCTTGGAGACATCTTCAGGTTTGACCGGATTGGTATAGTTTAATTCGGCTGCCACACCACCGGTAAAGTCTAAACCGAGGTTCAGGCCTTTGGTGGCAATAAAGAAGATACTTGCAACGGTTAAGAGGATTGAAAACAATGCCGCAGGCATCGCAATCTTCATAAACGGAATAATGCGTTCGTCTTCCGGGCGACCGTACTGTTTTTGATTCAGTTGAGTATTTTCAGTCATCAGTGATCTCCTTAAATGCTCAACTTTTTCAAGTTACGTTTTTTGCCATAAATGAGCTGTACCACGGCACGCGTTACTGTAATTGCAGTAAACATCGAGCAGACAATACCAATCATCAGGGTTACGGCAAAGCCTTTGATCGGACCTGTACCAATCGCGAACAGAATGAATGCCACCAGGAATGTGGTTAAGTTCGAGTCGAAAATGGTGTTATAGGCACGATCATAACCAGCAACAATCGCCTGTTTTGGCGAAGCCCCCCATTTCATTTCTTCCCGTATTCGTTCACAGATCAGTACGTTGGCATCGACCGCCATACCAATGGTAATGACGATACCGGCAATACCTGGAAGGGTAAGGGAAGCGCCAATCCAAGACATGACTGTCAGAATCATCGCCAGGTTAAAGACCAGTGCAAAGTTGGCAATCACACCAAACAGACGGAAGAATACCACCATCCAGATTGCGACTAAGAGGAAACCGATCTGAGTTGAAAGTACACCTTTGTCGATGTTTTCTTGACCCAGACTTGGACCAATCACACGTTCTTCTACAAAGTACATTGGCGCAGCCAACGCACCTGCACGCAGCATCAAGGCAAGTTCAGCAGCTTCTTGCGGTGAGTCCAGACCAGTAATACGGAACTGAGAACCCAGTACTGCCTGAATGGTTGCAGCGTTAATCACTACAGATTCAGTATACGGGGTACGAACTTCAGTTTGAGTGCCGGTCGCAGGGTCTTCCACATAATTAATGCGCTGCTTGTTCTCGATGAACAAGACGGCCATACGTTTACCGACCGCATTACGGGTGGCATCCGACATCAGTTTGCCACCTGCGCTGTCCAAGGTAATGTTAACTTCAGCACCGCCTGTGTCCTGGCTAAAGCCACTTGATGCATTCTGAACACGTTCACCGGTTAAGATACGGTTACGGTTCAACAGGAGCTGACGACCACTGTCCAGTGATTCATAAGCAAAGACTTCTGTGCCTGGTGGCAATGCACCTGTAGCCTGACCGGTATATGGATCAATGTATTGATCATTCTGGTCAGACACCAGACGGAACTCGAGGTTCGCGGTACGACCCAAGACACGTTTCGCTTCAGCGGTATCCTGTACACCAGGAAGCTCAACCACAATACGGTTGCTGCCCTGGGTTTGAACCAGTGCTTCTGCGACACCTAACTCGTTAATACGGTTACGTAAAGTGGTCAAGTTCTGGTTGACTGCATAAGATTCAATTTCTTGCTTACGCACATCGGTATAGTTCAAACGTAAAGTCGAACCGGTCTCGGTCGCAACAGCCTGCTGGGTAAACTCATTGCCATTACGGCGCAAGAAGTCCATCGTTGCAGAACGGTCATCATTGTTGGCAAACTGCATCACAATGGTGTTGTTGCTTAAATTCAGGCTATTAAATTTCAGGTTGTTATCACGCAACTGACGACGTAGATCCGTCGCAGAGGTTTCCATACGCTGGGAAATGGCCTTGTCCATATCCACTTCAAGCAAGAAGTGAACACCACCCCGTAAATCCAGGCCGAGCTTCATTGGTTTGGCACCAATTTTTTGCAGCCATTCTGGGGTGGTCGGGGCAAGGTTCAGTGCAACCACGTAATCATCACCTAAACCACGACGTAAAGCCTCTTTGGCTTTAAGTTGCGATTCACTTGAATCTACACGTAATAAGGCTGCATTGTTGCCAAAGCTATTGTCATGAGTGGCAATATTTTCAGTTTTTAAAATTTGCTCTGCTTTTTGTACGATGCTTGCATCAATTTGAGTACCGGCTTTGGCACCCGAAATCTGTACAGCAGGTTCATCTGGATACAAACTTGGCAGGGCATATAAGGTACTGATCACCAGGACAACCAGGATCAGTACATATTTCCATGCTGGGTAACGCATTCGTTTTCTTCTTAAAATGAAAAAGTCGTGCGAGGGCACGACTATTTTTGATTAAAGGTTATTTAAAGTGCCTTCAGGTAGGACTGAGATCACACTTGCACGTTGAACTTTGACTTCTACACCACGGCTCAATTCAACCACTGCGAAGTCACCTTCAATCTTGGTGATTTTGCCCATTAATCCGCCTGCAAATACCACTTCACTGCCAACGCCAAGGCTGTCGACCAAAGCACGGTGTTCTTTGGCACGTTTAGATTGAGGACGCCAGATCAAGAAATAGAAGATTGCAATAAAAACAGCAATCATCAAAAGGTTCGCCATCATGCTTGGTTGTTGTGCAGCTTCACCTGCAGCGTGAGCAGTCGAAATAAAAAGGCTCATTACATTTTCCTAAAATAAAAAACTGGTGATCAACTCGATAATAAATTGACATATTCTTGCAATTTACATTGTCTTTTTCCTCAGCGCAAATGCTGATGGATTAATCTTGCGGACAAGGTGGCACTTCCAGGCCGCGGCGGGCATAAAAGTCATGAACAAATTCGTCAAATGTACCGTTGTCTAATGCATCACGCATCGCTTCAGTCAAACGCAGGTAATAGCGCAGATTATGAATCGTACCGAGCATTGAGCCGAGCATTTCCCCACATTTCTCAAGATGGAATAAATACGCACGGGTGAAATTCTGGCAGGTATAGCAGTCGCAATGCGGATCGAGCGGGCTTTGGTCATGACGGTATTTACTGTTACGGATTCGCACCAAGCCGTCTGTCACAAAATAGTGACCGTTACGTGCATTTCGGGTTGGCATTACGCAGTCAAACATATCGACACCGCGACGCACCGCTTCCACAATATCTTCAGGCTTGCCGACACCCATCAAATAACGCGGTTTGTCTGCAGGCATTTTTTCTGGAAGATAATCCAGGACCTTGATCATTTCTTCTTTTGGTTCGCCCACGGACAGGCCGCCAATCGCATAACCATCAAAGTCGATTTCAAGCAGGCCTTTTAAAGATTCATCACGTAAATCTTCATACATACCGCCTTGAATAATCCCGAACAGCGCATTACGGTTTTTCAGCACCTCATGATGCTGGGTTTTACAGCGTTTGGCCCAGCGTAAAGAAAGTTGCAAAGATTTTCGCGCTTCTTCATGCGTCGCAGGGTACGGGGTACATTCATCAAAAATCATTACAATGTCAGAGTTCAGCGTGTGCTGAATATCCATTGAAATTTCAGGAGATAAAAATACTTTTGAACCATCAATCGGCGAGCGGAAGGTCACACCTTCTTCTTTAATTTTACGCATTGCGCCCAGACTGAAGACCTGAAAGCCGCCTGAATCGGTCAAAATGGGACTATTCCATTTCATAAAGCCGTGCAGGCCGCCATGTTCACGAATTACATCCAGTCCTGGACGTAGATACAAATGGAAGGTATTGCCCAGAATGACTTGAGATTTGATCTCTTTAATGTCACGTGGCAACAGGCCCTTGACCGTACCATAAGTACCCACAGGCATGAACATCGGGGTTTCCACCACACCATGTTCAAGCGTTAAACGACCACGACGGGCACGGCCCGACTGACCTAATTTTTCAAACTTCATAGGAGTTCCACATCAAGGCGAAAAAACAGTTCGCTGATTGTTATAGCTAAAGGGCGCTATTTTCCTTGATTCTTACGCTAAACGCCAGCATTGTAGAGCATTCGCTCTGTAATTTTATTTATCGCTGAAGCTAGGGAACATCCGGGGAAATTGGTGAATGGGTAGAAAACTGCTGCAAGCGCTGCTGGATATCTTCCCGGCTAAGGGCACAGCTGCCATCAGGTTCCGAGGCCATTGCGGCGATATGCTGGATCAGTTTCTGGATATAAATATTGCTATCGACAAAGTAGGATTCCAAGGTCAGCAAATAGGCATCTTGCGCCACTTGCAGATAATCATAAGGTTCCATTACCAGCATCTGCTCCAGATCAATCAGAATATCCTTGTCGTTTTGCGAGAGTTTCAAGCGTTTCTGCATGGCCGGTAAATGAGTAGTTTGTCTGGATGCCAGAAATTTCTGTAAATGAATATGCTCAGGATTCAGGGTCTGCGCAGATTGGCATTCAAATTCGACTTGGGTCGGCAGGCTCATGAAAAACAGGATGCTATCCAGATCCAGACCATAAGCCTCAGAAAGACGATGTTTGGCCTGTTTAAAACTATCCAGCAATAAATCCAGATGCGTCGCGTGCAGCTGTTTTTGCTGTGCCAATACCGGATGGCCAAAGCTGTGTTGAGTTTTAAAATAATCGGCCAGCAAGGTTTTAAAGGGGATGAGTCCTGAGTCGGGCGAAGTGTGGGCCCGATAACGCCATTTCCGGACATTCCAGCGATCCTGTTCCGCCAGATATTGCTGAGGATCTTCCGGATCTTTAAAAATACTGCGTTCAGTCGAGATGGCCAGATCATCCAGCAGTAAAAATTCGTCAAAGACCAGACTACAGGCATAGATTTCATCATCCTAATAATGGTCGTATAACCGATAAAATTCCTCGACCAGCGTCTGTTGCAAGCGCTCTAAATAATCCAGCATAATTTTTATTCTTTATTTTATAAGTTTTAGACAGGTACAGCCGCATCCTTGGCTGTTTTTATAATAAGGTGATGCGCCAAGGATGCAAAATTTTATCAGATCTTGCTGTTCACTCAGTGAAAGTTCGGACGGTAATCAAAATTCTGAGTCACGCTTTGATCACGGAATGGACGTACCACTTTTTTTCTGAGCAACATATTGTTAATGATGTTGTGCGGAAAAATCTGGATCTGGTTGTTAAACAGTTCGACATTGCGATTATAAATGGTAATCGCCGCACCGACATTTTCATTCTGTTCTTCAATTTCAGCCATCATTTTCAGATAGATGTCATTGGCTTTCAGTTCCGGATAATTTTCAATCACCACATTCAGGCTATGCATCAACTGTTTATTCAGGCTTTCAATGCGCTGTAACTGTCCAATATCGGCATCCTTGATATTCAGATTCATGATGTTCTGACGCAGTTCGGTGACTTTTTCTAGCGTACCTTTTTCGAAACTCGAGTATTGCTCGACCAGCGGTTGCAGCCCATCCAGAATTTTCAGTTTTTGCCGTTCATAACTGGCGACATCCGACCAAGCGCGAATCGTGGCGTTATGATGACGGACAATACTGTTGCGGATCATGATAATCGCGACAATCAGTGCCACAATGACCAAACATAAAATCAAAAATCCCATCCGAGATCTCCCCAAGCTATATCTATATTTTAAAAATGATGCGAAAAATTTATTTTAAAAACTGCAGCAGATCATGTTGTAAGTTTTCGAGCTGTTTTAATTTAAACGTTCTCAGATGACCGCGCAATGTGGAAATATCGCTAATATTCTGCTGCTTGCTCGATACCTGAAATAAATCATGTGGCCCCAGATAGCACAGTATTTTATTTTCTGGGTGAAACAGTAAATCTCCCTGACGCTGTTCAAAAAAATCGGCCAGTCGCAGCACAAAACCCGGACTGAGTAATTTGGCAGTTTGCAGCATATCGCTGCCATAAAAGCTTAAGCGCTGATTGGTGCGAATATCGCTGCTGTGCCAGGGATGGCTATAAGGATAATAAAATTTCTTTCTGGAAGTCGTAACGGCCAGTCCCTGAATCTGGATATCAAAAACAAACACGCCCCACAGGTCTTTATGGACCTGCATCAGTTTGACTGGCTGGCCTTCCTTGTTTCGGGCCTGCACTTCATCAATATAGTGGTATTGGAAGAGTAGTACCTGATGTTGCTGGCCGTTTTCGTCTTCCCATACCGTGCTGGCATAACGCTGAATTTCATTACTCAACGAACCTTGGTTGAATACTGGAAATAATTGTTTTAAATGCCGGATAAAGTGTAGGGGATTAAGTGGCATAGAAATATGCTGTGGCTGTTTTTGAAAGGCAAGCTGATATTTCTTGGCCAGTGCTTGTTCTTCCAGAAAAGCAATGACTTCCTCTAAGGGCTGCTGCTGTTCGTAGCAAATATAAGCCCAGAAAATGCAGAGACAGCCGAGAAAAACACTGCTCTGAATCCAGATATTTCCCGGCGCAATAAAAATGCTGCCAATCAGAAAAAGCCCAATTCCGGCAAGCGCAAGCGGCAGGTTATTTTCAAACTTGAGCGTAATCGGGCCATTCCAGGGATGCAGCCCGTTCAGCAGTTGCTGATGTGTTTTTGCCTGTTGACCCAGATCCCAAAGCCGAGCGATATTCTGAAACACCACTGCATTCTTCTTGCGGCGAATATGAATGGACTGTTGTACAGACTCGATCGGCATGGGCAATGGTTCTCGCTTATTTCGCCTGATCAACCAGCATGGCATCGCCATAACTGAAGAAGCGATATTTGCTGTCTACTGCATGCTTATAAGCATTGAGAATATTGTCACGGTTGGACAAGGCAGACACCAGCATTAACAGGGTTGATTCTGGTAAATGGAAGTTGGTGATCAAACGATCGACTACTTTGAACTGATAACCTGGATAAATGAAAATCTGGGTATCACCTGTCCAGACTGCCAGTTCACCGTTATGTGCTTGCGCTGCACTTTCGACTGCACGGGTGGCAGTTGTGCCTACGGAAATAACTTTATTGCCACGCGCTTTGGTCTGGCGAATCATCTCGACCGCAGTTTCAGGGACATCGCACCATTCGCTGTGCATGATGTGATTTTGAATATCATCGGTACGCACTGGCAGGAAAGTACCTGCGCCAACATGCAGGGTTACGAAAGTTTTTTGAATGCCTTTGGCTTCCAATTTTGCCAGCAGATCGGCATCAAAATGCAGGCTGGCAGTAGGTGCTGCAACGCTGGCCAGTTTGGTCGGGTCATTAAATACAGTTTGATAACGTTCAGTATCAATCTCTTCCGCTTCACGGTTGAAATAAGGCGGAATTGGCAAGGCGCCGTATTGATCCAGCACATCTAGAATTGGTTGTGAAAATTCTACTATAAACAAGTTTTCATGACGGCCTTGTACCGTGACTTTAACAGCATCTGGGCCAATAAAAAGTTCTGCACCGGCTTTCGGAGTGTTACTGGCCTTGATATGGCAGTAGGCAATAAAGCGATCTTGCATACGTTCAACCAGCACTTCTACTGCACCGCCTGAAGCACGTTTACCTTTTAAACGGGCCTTCATGACTTTGGTGTCGTTTAATACCAATAAGTCGCCGTCTTCAAGTAAATCCAAAATGTCGGTAAATTGATGGTCATGATATTGACCTTGAGCATCGAGGTGCAGCAGGCGAGAGGCACTGCGTGTTTCCAGTGGATAGCGAGCAATCAGCTCATCAGGGAGATCAAAATTAAAATCAGAAAGTTGCATGATGATTTACGCTAAAAAAACTGCGGCTAGTATAAACTTTTTTCTTTTTTATGGCGGGAATTGCTCGATTTTAAAACGAAAAAATGCGATTTGTTTTAAAAATAAACAAATGTAAATATTCTGCGTTGACAGTGCTGAGAAATCGCGTATTATACCTTTCATCCACTCCCGAGGTGGTGAAATTGGTAGACGCGGCGGACTCAAAATCCGCTGTCAGAGATGACGTGTCGGTTCGAGTCCGACCCTCGGGACCAAAATTCTAGAAAACCCCAAGCATATTCAGTCTTGGGGTTTTTTATTGCCTGAAATAAATTATTTGAATAATAAGTACTTCACATTATTAAAATCTAATGATAAATCATAGTTCTAGCTTAATTGATTGCGTAGTGGTTAATAGATGGAAATGGATTGGAAGCTTGTTGCACCGATGGCAGGGGTGATGATAACTATTATTACATTGTTTTTGAAAAGACATGAAATAACAAACCTAAAGCATAAAAAGATTTCAGATAGGCTTGTATCAAGTATTCAATATTTTGAGAAATATTATGACAGTGGAAATGTTAATCAGTTAGTACTAGATAGAGCAGCGCAGGATCTTGCAAAGAGTCCGAATGTTGATCATAACTTGGTAAATAAATTAATTGAGTTTCATCAGAACTATTTGGTTAGTTTTGATCATATGATTTTTTTGTTTGATCAAGGGATTAATTATATTTCTTATACCAAAGGGCAAACATTAAATATCTCTAAAGATTTATCTGTTAAGCCATTTTTGTCTTTGAACGCCACCTTTCGGCGTTATGTATTAATAGGAGGTTATTTTGTTTTTGCTTCATTAGGTATGGTGCTTTTATTGGTACTTGGTTATTCTAGCAGCATTCAAGTTTTTGTTAGTATTGGATTTATTTTTATTTCAGTGGTGTTTATTGCACTAGCATTACTATGCTTAGTACTTGAAGATCAACTTAAAGATGCAGTTGATTTCATAAAAAAAATTAATGAAGCTAACGTAAAATATAAAAATATTAAAAAACCTAAAACTATTATATTGCTAGAAAGAAATAGCAAGTCTACCTAATAAGCTTTTTAAGATTTTTTATTTGATATGAAATGGCAATAAATAAAAAACCGGCGCCTAAACGCCGGTTTTTTCTACATCACTGACACCGTCAGTTTTGTATCAACTTAGATTGAAGCAAGAGCAGCATTCAACGTTGCACTTGGACGCATCACTGCATTTACTTTTTCTTGATCAACTGCGTAGTAACCGCCGATGTCTACTGATTTGCCTTGAACTGCTGCAAGCTCAGCAACGATTTTCTCTTCATTTTCAGCTAAAGTTTTTGCAAGTGGTGCAAATTTCGCTTTCAATTCAGCATTTTCGTCTTGAGCAGCAAGTTCTTCAGCCCAGAATTTCGCCAGGTAGAAATGGCTACCACGGTTGTCCAATTCGCCAGTACGACGAGAAGGAGACTTATCGTTATCTAGCAATTTGCCAGTCGCTTGATCTAAAGTTTTAGCAAGTAACTTGATGTCGTCATTGCCTTCTTTAATACCCATTTCTTCTAAAGATACCGCCAACGCCATGAATTCACCGAGTGAATCCCAACGTAAGTGGTTTTCTTCAACTAACTGCTGTACGTGTTTAGGAGCAGAACCGCCTGCACCTGTTTCGTACATGCCGCCACCTGCCATTAATGGCACGATTGACAACATTTTCGCAGATGTACCCAATTCCATGATCGGGAACAAGTCAGTCAGGTAGTCACGCAGGATGTTACCTGTTACAGAAATGGTATCTAGACCGCGAGCAACACGTTCAAGCGTATAACGCATTGCACGTACTTGTGACATGATCTGGATATCAAGACCAGTGGTGTCATGATCTTTCAGGTATTTTTCAACTTTCTTGATCAGTTCATTTTCGTGTGGACGGTACGGGTCAAGCCAGAAGATTGCCGGCATGCCAGAGTTACGTGCACGAGTAACTGCAAGTTTCACCCAGTCGCGGATTGGTGCGTCTTTCACCTGACACATACGCCAGATATCGCCTTCTTCCACGTTTTGTGACATCAACACTTCGCCAGTTTCAAGATCAACAATGTTTGCAACACCGGCTTCAGAGATCTCGAAGGTCTTGTCGTGTGAGCCGTATTCTTCAGCTTTTTGCGCCATCAAACCAACGTTCGGTACAGTACCCATGGTTTTTGGATCGAAATTGCCATTCCACTTACAGAAATTGATCATTTCCTGATAAATACGCGCGAATGTAGATTCAGGCATAACTGCTTTACAGTCGTAAGGTTTGCCGTCAGCGCCCCACATTTTACCGCCACCACGGATCATTGCAGGCATAGAAGCATCTACAATGACGTCGTTAGGAGAGTGGAAGTTAGTGATGCCTTTTGCAGAATCAACCATCGCCAATGCTGGACGGTGTTCTTGACAAGCGTGCAGGTCACGGATGATTTCTTCACGTTGAGAAGTTGGAAGTGTCTCGATCTTCTCGTAAAGGCCTGCCATACCGTTATTGACATTAATGCCAAGCTCATCAAAAAGCTTGCCATGTTTTTCGAATGCTTCTTTGTAGTAGATTCTTACACAGTGACCAAATACGATTGGGTGAGATACCTTCATCATGGTTGCTTTAACGTGTAAAGAGAACAGGATGCCCGCTTCACGACAGTCTTCAAGTTCTTTCTCGTAGAAGTCGCAAAGTGCTTTCTTGCTCATGAACATTGAGTCGATGATTTCGCCGTCTTGAAGCGCAACTTTTGGCTTAAGAACAATGGTTTCACCAGACTTGGTGATCAATTCCATTTTCACATCACGGGCGCGGTCTAAAGTCATTGACTTTTCGCCGTGGTAGAAGTCACCTTCGTCCATGTGTGAAACGTGAGTTTGAGACCACTGTTTCCACTCGCTCATAGAATGAGGGTGTTTTTTCACGTAGTTTTTAACGGCAGCAGGTGCACGACGATCGGAATTACCTTCACGTAGAACAGGGTTTACTGCTGAACCAAGACATTTGCTATAACGTGCCTTGATTGCTTTTTCTTCTTCAGTGGTCGGGTTTTCAGGATAGTCAGGGATTGCATAGCCTTTAGACTGAAGTTCCTTGATACACGCTGTTAGCTGGCCAACAGAAGCACTGATATTTGGGAGTTTGATAATGTTCGTGTCTGGATCTTGTGTAAGACGACCTAGCTCAGCTAGAGTGTCAGGCACCTTTTGCTCTTCGCTTAGGTAATCTGTAAATTCGGAGAGCACGCGCACAGCTACAGAGATGTCACTTTTGACGATCTCAACGCCAGCTGGCTTAGTAAAGGTCTCAATGATCGGCAGCAGAGAATAAGTCGCCAGTAATGGCGCCTCGTCGGTCAGTGTGTAAATGATAGTTGACTTTCCACCAGCCATATATAGCCCCTTGCGTTGGATTGAGTTTCTGAGGACCGAACTTTTGGCCCAGCCTCTTTGAACCGATTTGCTTAAATAAAAACATTGAGAGTATCGTCTTTCAGCGCATTTCAGTCAACGAAATATGCCTTTAGATTGAAATTTGGGTGAAAATTTGTACAGATTTGTGCGGTTTAGCCGTGTTTGTATTTTGTACAAAAAAATAATCCTCTATCGCTGTAAATCCTGATGAAAATGATCGGAAATGTTCTGCTAGCCAATTGTATTCACTGAAAATGGTTTTTTGATCCTGACACAGGTTTAAACTGATCCTCGATATGGATATCGATACCAACTGACTGGATGCTGTTTTGCGCAAATTCAGTCAGGCTGATGATGCAAATTTGTCCTTGGCAGAGGGCTACATCATCATGGAATAGCTTTGCGCTATACTGGCAAGCATCAATGAAATGATCTTAAAGATTGACGCTAACAAGGAAATGTAATGCCCAGCCTGTTTATTGTGATGCTCGGTGGTCGTCATGCCCGTGCCAATACAGAAGTTCATGATGTGGTTTTGGCAGTGGGAGAGAGTCTGGAAGATACCTATCCGCAATTGAAAAATGCCTGGTTTGCGGAACAGAAAGGCTTGCATATTGATGCCTGGGCGCAAATCAACGGGCTAGAGTTTGAAGGCAGGTCCTATGCGCTGCAATTTACTGATGCACAGCCACAGCAATCCGATGAAAAACTTTGGCTGATTAATCTGGGTGGTTATGATCCACGTGAGTTTGGCGAGTTGCATCGTTATGTGTTGGTGGTTGCGCAGAATGCTATGGTCGCTAAACAGCGCGGTAAAGCTTACTTCGCCCGGCACTGGCAAAAACAGCATACCGACCGCGTGTTGGATGTAGATGACTGTATTGCCATCGATCAGGTTTATGGCCGTTACGTCCAACTGTTAGAAGGTAGTTTCAGTGGCAATCGCTGGGAAAATACCTATCTCACGATTTAAAGTAGTTTGCGATTGAATTAAACTTGTGGCTGGCTTAATGATTCGATAAGCGGTTTAAAAAATCTCTTTATCAAAATTTAATAATTGGCATAATACTGCCAAGGAAAAACAGTTTTGACTGAGATGGAATGTCTTAAATGGATTTAATTCAGGCAAATGGACAACCGCGTTATGGACGTTTCAAGGAGCTTCCAAAAAGTATTGACTATCAGGCATATCAATACAAGAATCCTTATGGTCATGTGCTGTCAGGCTGGCGTAAGCATCTAAAATATAAAAAATTCAAATTCTGTAGTATTCAGCACGAGCATTATACGATTGGACTGGCGATTGCTGATATTGCATGGGCAGGGCATGGTTTTGTCTATGTCTATAACCATATGAGCAATGAAGTGCTGGAATGGAATGCAATTAATTTCCTATCCCGTAACACTGTGCTGGATGAACAGCCACTGTTTAATCATAGTTATTTCCACAAATCACCTTTTCAGATCGATATCCAGCATGCCAACGGCGTGCGTTATATCAACGTCAGCAAATATGGCGAGATTAAACTTAGTGCCCGGATTTTCTGTGCAGGTACCGATCCACTGAGTATGTGCAGTCCAACTGGCATCAACGGCTGGACCTATACCCAGAAACTGACCACTTTGGGCTGTGAAGGCTTTTTCATTAACAAGCAGGGGCAAACCATCCAGTTTAATGAACGCAGCTTTGCCTCATTAGATGATACGTGTGGCTTTTTACGCCCGGAAACCGCCTGGTTCTGGCTGTCCTGTAATTTCTGGGATGTGAACCAGAACCGGATTGGGATTAATCTGGCCTCAGGTGTAAATGAAAGCTTTGGCAATGAAAACTGTCTGTGGATCAATGGAAAGATTTATCCATTGGCCGATGTACTGTTCCAGCAGGAATCGGAAAATAAATGGACGATTCAATCACTGGATGAAAAACTGAATCTGATGGTGAGTACAGGCTGGCGCCGTTATGAAAATCTGAATCTGCGTCTGGTCGGTAGTCAGTTTAGTCAGTGGCAGGCCAAGATTTCCGGAACGATCCATCAGGATGATCAGGAAATTATTTTACTGAATGAATATGCCTTGCTTGAACAGCATTATGCCAAGTGGTAAATCATCTTGGGTCATTTAAAAACCTTCAATTTTGAAGGCTTTTTTGATTTGAGCTTAATCTTTGGCGGCCTGCCAGAAGGCTTCACCTGCCTGAATTGGATCATTGGTTTCGGCTAAGGTTTTTACCCAGACATCATATTGCGCAATCACAGGATGCTGACTAGGATGGAAGTCTTTTTTAAACCAGTCCCGATATTGTGGGCCCATGCGGGTCAAAGTGCCGTTGCGGCCAAACAACCAGGGCAGTCCTTTCAGGTTCATTTGCAAACGCTCTAAGACACTGAAGCCATCATGTTTCAGCATGACATTGGCGCGATAGGCGGTATAACTAAACATCAAAAATGTCGTACTGAGCAGGGTCATTTTGCGCATCCATTCAGGTGTTTTCGCGACATCTTTCATCACGTCAAAAGCCACATCACGATGTTCCATTTCTTCAATTGCATGCCAGGCAAACATGGCACGTACATAAGGATGCCCGTCTTTTAAGGTGGATTTCTGACCGTAAAAAGTTTCAGCCATCAGCGCGGTCAAGTGTTCTGCCGCTGCCGTAGTTGCAATATTGAACTGTGCTGAACGATGTTTGAGGTCATAGGCGAACATATTATTTAAACGTTCGATAAAATCATCGACGGGCATGCCTTGTTCACGCATCAGCTGGTTCATCTTTTCATGGGCAATGCCGTGCTGTGCTTCCTGACGAATAAAATCTGCCACACGTTGTTGCAGTTCCAGGTCTGTGATCTGATCGCGGAACAGGCGCACACTTTGAATAAAATAACGCTCGCCATCTGGAAAGGTCAGGCTCAAGGCATCGAACATGCGGGTCAGAAAGGGATCGCCGCCAAACCAGTAGCGCGGAATTTCATCCAGTTTAAAATCAAGCTGGGTCCGGACCACGGGCTTTATTGAAGATTTTAATACTGCATTCACCTTAGAAGTTCTTTTTTGTGACGATGCTGACAGTATGTCGGGGAATACCGTAATTGTTTTGACAGTGCTTGCCAATTTTTATACATTTTATGCCAAATGAAAATAAAACTGCTTAGACTAAAGCAGGCAGCGGGAAGCGCGCATGCAAGAAATTAAAATATCCAATGGTTATATTCAGCTTTGGGCGACTTATCTGCGCAGTCTGCAAATTGAGCCTTTGGAAGCTGACTTTCTGCAAGATGTACATGAAGCGCTTGTCCCCCTGATTGATCAGCCTTTTGCCACGCAAGTGCCGCTGGAATTATTAAATCAGCTTCTGTTAAGAACCCGGCAACATTTAAACTGTCCACAACTAATTTTCGAGATCGTGCAGGTTATTCGTCCAGAACATTTTGGCGTGCTCGGCTATATGGCTTCGAGAAGCAGCAGCGTTGCGGAAATGATCCGCCATATTATGCGTTTTCAACGACTGGTGATTGATGGCAGTGAGTTTGTACCTTTGCAGTTGAAACAGCATGAACACAGTATTGAATTATTTTGGGTCTATCTGGATGAAAAATATAATCTGCTCAATGAGCTGACCATGGCCGCGATGGTGCAATTGGGACGCGTCATTTTGCAGGATCATCAACTGTTACTACATTGTGTGCGTTTTGCTCATGCGCCTGATATGGCGAAAATTCATTATCAAAAGTTTTTTGCCAGTGAGGTGAGATTTTCTCAGGACTATTATGGCATAGAACTGGATTTGCAAGGACTGGCACATGGGTCTGAGCAGGCAGATCCGATGCTGTTGCAGCTACTGGTTCATCAGGCAGAACAGGCGATTGCCGCCAAGCCACCACTTGAGAATCACCTGGAACAGGCGCAGCAAATGATTGCCGAACAGCTCCGTACCCGGCATCAGGCGATTAAAGTTGAACAGCTTGCCCTGCAGTTGCTGATGTCGACCCGGAGTTTGCAGCGCTTATTCAGCACCCATGGCACCTCATTTAAAAAACTGCTGGAACAGCAGCGGATTAAACGTTGCGAGCTGCTGTTGCAACAGGGACTGGGGCTGAGCGAGATCGCCGAGCAGCTGGATTACTCTGATCAATCGGCTTTGGCACGGGCCTACAAGGCAGCCACCGGACAGACATTGTTAGAGCGCAAAAGGCAGTTACACCAACAGCGAAGCTAAAAAAAGCGACCCAAACAGGTCGCTTTTTTATTTGAAGAAAATGGTGAGGTTAAGCGCTGGCTTTGATTTGAGGGAATCTAAACGCAATCGCCGCAATCGCAAAAATGGCCAGAATCCAGCAATAGTACACACCACCAATCAGTTCAACCGGTGAGATTTTTGCAATGGAACAGGCCAGTAGTAACTGTGCGCCATAGGGAATCAACCCTTGCACCACACAGGAGAAAATATCCATCAGTGCTGCAGAACGCTTAGGATCCACGCCATATTCTTTGGCAACTTCACGCGCCATATCACCCGACAGAATAATCGCCACGGTATTATTGGCCACAAAGATATTCGAAAACACCACCAGAAAACTAATCCCGATTTCACCGGCACGTTGCTGACCGACTTTAAACAGACGAGTCAGGCTATAAATACGCTCGATCAGCCAGCGTAAACCACCTTCACGTTGCATGATCGCCGAGAGGCCACCCAGGAACATCGACAATAACGCCACTTCAAACATGCCGACAAAGCCATCATAAATTGAAGTATTCAGTTTGAGCAGATCGAATTCAGCTGTGGCAAATAGGCCAAACAAGCCGGAAAGTAGTACGCCAATGGTCAGTACAGCCAGAACGTGTAAACGGCTAAAGGCCAAAATAAATACGGCGATATAAGGTAAGACCAGAAGCCAGTTAAAATCCTTGTATTCCAATGTGTTGCTACTGCCGGTACTTAACACGTAAATTAAAATAGTGACGATTGAGGCTGGAACTGCAATCCAGACATTGACCCTGAACTTGTCACGCAGTTGTACGCGTTGGCTGGTGGTCGCCGCAATGGTGGTGTCTGAAATCATGGACAGGTTATCACCGAACATGGCACCACCGACGACCGCACCAATCGCATAAATCACGTCAATATCGGTCACCTGGGTGAAACCAAAAGCGATCGGCGCACAGGCTGCAATGGTGCCCATGGAGGTACCCATCGCCGTGGCAATAAAGGCCGAGATCACAAATAACATCGGCAGAATAAATGTAGGTGGAATCACTGACAAGCCCATCTGCACGGTGGCGTCGACGCTGCCAATGGCGCTACTGACGCTGGCAAAAGCACCTGCCAGCATAAACACCATAAACATCAGAATTAAGTTCGGATGACTGGCACCTCTGAGGAATTCCTCAATGCCCTGGTTGAGTTTGCCGCGATACACTAATGCAGCCAAGATAATCGCAGGCAGGGCAGCCACAGGCGCTTTCACCTGATAGAACGCGAACTCGGTTCCGATCAGGGAATGATAGATCCCGCTACCCAAAAATATGGTTAAAAATACAATAAGCGGCAGCAGTGCAATGGCGCGTGCCTGCACTGTAGCCTCAGAATCAGTCTGCATAGGAGATAAAAAAGTAAGAGAATAGGACTAGTATAAAGCAGGTTTTGCTATTTCAGAAAACTTTAAATGAATGCGCTAACATCTGCATTTTTATTAATTTTTATATGATAAAAATAAGTTTATCTAAATATTCAGGATTTTAGGTAATAGCAAAATTAGGCATCTTTGATCATTGTGAAAAAAATCAAAATAATCGTAAATAGACCCTTCCGAATTGTTTTGAAATCTTCGCACAGGAAATGAAGTACTCGAGGTCGGTATCGCAGACTGTTCATTGGACAAAAAATAGCGTTACAATGCGATGTCTTGTATTTCTACATAGTCAATGCCTCAAGTTTGAAACACGTTAAGGAAAATACCTCTCTATGTCACGTTTAGCCACACGATTTGGACAACTTAAATCTCAACAGCGTAAAGCTTTAGTTTCTTATGTCATGGCGGGTGATCCGCATCCAGAAGTCACAGTGCCTTTGCTGCATGAGATGGTGGAAGCGGGTGTCGACGTGATTGAGCTGGGACTTCCTTTCTCGGACCCGATGGCAGATGGGCCGGTGATTGCACTAGCTGCTGAACGTGCTCTGGCAGGTGGAACCAATACCCTGGATGCCCTGCACATGGTGAAAGAATTTCGCTTGAAAGATCGCGAAACACCAGTGGTGCTGATGGGTTATCTGAATCCGGTTGAAGTAATTGGCTATGAAAAGTTTGTGGCTTATGCCTATGAATGTGGAGTAGACGGTGTGTTGCTGGTGGACTTGCCACCAGAAGAAGCACAAAGTCTGGGTGAAGTACTGGAAAAATATGACATGGATCAGATTTTCCTGCTGGCACCAACTTCAACCGATGCACGTATTCAACATGTAGCAAAACAGGCCAGCGGCTTTATTTACTATGTGTCACTGAAAGGCGTGACCGGTGCAGCAACTTTAGATGTCTCTGAAGCCGCTGCACGCATTCAAAAGATTAAAGCTGTGACTGATGTTCCTGTAGGCGTAGGTTTCGGTATCAGTGATGCTGCATCTGCGAAAGCGATGGGTGTTGCTGCCGATGCAGTTATTGTGGGTAGTGCGTTTGTAAAGCAGTTTGCAACGCTCGCACCAGAACAAGCCGTTATTGCGACGGTGAATAAAGTCAAGGAGCTTCGAGCAGCGCTCGATGAGTTAGTATGAGTCAACAAGTGAAATCAGGCAAAATTCTGAGCCCATCGACCCCATGGACGGAGCGTACTGTTCCGGGCATTCAGGTACCCGATGAGCAAACGGCATATAAAGCGACATTTACCGAGCCTACGATTGAGTGTCCTGAATGTCATGCATTGGTGACCCGTACTGCCATGTCATTTAATGCCTATGTCTGTCCGCAATGTGATGAACATTTGCGTATGAAAGCCCGTGAACGTCTGAACTGGTTCTTTGATCAGGTACAAACAGAATTGGGTCAGGAATTTATAGCCAAAGATCCCCTGAAATTTGTCGATAGTAAAGCCTATCCAGACCGTATGGCTGAAGCGCAAAAGAAAACCGGTGAAACTGAAGCACTGGTGGTAATTCAGGGTTTGCTGAAAGGCGTACCGATGATTGCCTGTGCGTTTGAGTTCGACTTCATGGGCGGTTCTATGGGCACAGTGGTCGGTGACCGCTTTGTTCAGGCTGCAGAACATGCGATTGAAGCTCGTCAACCTTTGATCTGTTTTGCTGCTTCGGGTGGTGCTCGTATGCAGGAAGGCATGTTGTCCCTGATGCAAATGGCGCGTACTTCGGCTGCGATCCAGCGTTTAAAAGAAGCAGGTCTGCCTTATGTAGTGGTATTGACTCATCCAGTGTACGGCGGTGTGACCGCATCATTGGCAATGCTGGGTGATGTACATATTGCTGAACCGAAAGCGATGATTGGCTTTGCCGGTAAACGTGTGATCGAACAGACTGTACGTGAAAAACTGGAAGAACCGTTCCAGCGCGCGGAATATTTGCTTGATCATGGGGTAATCGATCAGATTGTTCACCGTCATGCATTACGTGATACAGTTTATCGTATCGTTACGAAGTTGATGAATTTGCATTGAACACAGCACCCTTAGCAACAGATTCTTTAAATACATGGCTCGATTATTGGAGCCATGTTCACGTTACGGGTATTGATTTAGGTCTGGAACGGGTTATTCCTGTGGCTGAAAAGCTGGGAGTAACATGTCCGGAAGCCAAAGTGCTGACGGTGGCAGGAACCAATGGTAAGGGTTCAACCACTACTACGCTGGCCGCGATCTTGAATGCACAAGGCTTCAAGGTCGGATTATATCAGTCTCCACACGTGTACCGTTTCAATGAACGAGTGAAATTACGCGGCATTGAAGTGGAAGATCAGTTGCTCATTGATGCTTTTGTTCAGGTCGATCGGGCTCGTCGCGAATGCGGTTTGAGCCTGTCTTTCTTTGAAGCCACCACACTGGCTGCTTTTGTGATTTTTAAAGATCAGTGCTGTGATGTCTGGGTGCTGGAAGTTGGTTTAGGCGGCCGTCTGGATGTGGTCAATGTGGTCAATCCGGATGTTGCGGTGATTACCAATATTGGTCTGGATCATACTGACTGGCTTGGTGACACCATCGAGAAAATTGCTTTTGAAAAGGCCGGAATTATTCGCCCGGATATTCCAGTCGTGTTTGGTGGACAGCAACAGATCCCGCAAGCCATTCTAAATAAAGCTCAAGAATGTAATGCATCTTTGTATGCAATCAACCGTGATTATTTCTATAAAGCCTTTGAAGATGGCCAAAGCTGGGCTTTTGCTTCATCGGGTACGACCTTAAAACTCCCAACAGGTTCGCTGGCACTGGATAATATTTCTACCGCCGTGGCCGCCATTCTGCTGAGCGGATTAAACGTCAGCCAGCAGGCAATTGCACAAGGCATTCAAACGGCAAAATTGCCGGGACGGTTTGAAATCCGTCAAATCCAGAATAAAACCGTGATTTTTGATGCAGGACATAACCCGCATGGGGTGGAATTTCTGCTGAAACAATTACGAGATTATTTAAATTACAATCAAAAATATAATGAAGTCATTTGTGTATTTTCAATGCTGGCAGATAAAGATATAAATTCTGTCGTCAAGTTATTGAAAGACACGGTTCAATTGTGGAAAATTGCACCATTATTCGTCCCACGTGCGGCAGAGGTCACAGTTTTGGCTGATGCTTTAAGCGGTGAGGCGGTAGAACAATTTGACAATGTAAAATTAGCTTTTAAATCAGCACTGGATCAAACAGATAATAATCAGCTGATTTTGGTATGTGGATCATTTCATACCTTAGAAGCGGTATGGGAGTATTTGGAAGAATGTCAATGAATAACAAACAGCGCTGGATGGGCGGTGTTGTTTTACTCGGTGGTGGTGTTTTATTGGCAGCATTACTCCTGAAAGGCCAAGATGAAATCAATCAGGACCGTCAGCAAAATCCGGCACAGGCTGCGGAAGTTGAAAATAAAGAGACAGGCAATCATTCGCTCGGTTCTTTGACGGTCGATGTGGAAACAGAAAAGCGTTTACTTGAACAGCAACGTCGTGACCGGGAAAAATCGGTTGCAGAACAGGAGGCGCGTGCGGCCGAATTTTTAGCGATGCAACAGCAGGCTGAAGCAGATGCTGCGCGTAAAGCAGCTGAAGAATATGCTGCCCTGAATGCACACCGCCTGGGACAGCAAAGTTCCGATAATATTCCACCAGAACTGGTGGAAGATGAACAGGCCAAGCAGAAACGTCTAGCTGAAGAAAAAGCGGTGCAAGAAAAAAAGTTAGCCCAGCAGCAGCTGGACCAACAAAAAGCCAATAGTTCTACTGACGCAGCCAAGAAAGAAGCAGAGCGTAAAGCCGCTGAAGAAAAACGCAAGTTAGAGCAACAGCAAAAAGCCGAAGCAGAACGTAAGGCGGCTGAAGCAAAACGTAAAACCGAGGAAGAGCGTAAAGCGGCTGAAAAGAAAGAAGCTGAACGTAAAGCTGCCGAGGAAAAACGTAAAGCTGACGAAAAACGTAAAGCTGAAGAAGCCAAGAAAAAGGCTACAGCCGAAGAAGCCAAGAAGAAAGCAGAAGCTGAGCAGGCGCGTAAGTTACTGGAAGGTGAAGAGGACAAGCAATGGATGGTACAGGTGGCACTGGCAGCGAATGAAGCCAATGCGGATGCTGTAGCAGCCAAACTGCGTGCCAAAGGTTATAAGGTCACCAAAAGCTCAACGTCTAAAGGTGTACGCATCATGGTGGGGCCGTCCAAAGACCGTGAGACTGCAGATGCACTTCGTAAGAAAATTGCGTCTGATGCCAGCCTGAATATGAAATCAGCTTGGGTGAATGACTGGGTGCCGCTAGATAAGCGTTAATTCTTTGTATTAACCAAAGTTCCTGTAGATGGATTCGTGAGTTGCTCGCGAATCCATTTTACATTTTCAGGCGTGAATAACTTTTCGATATTGCTCCAAATGGCATGAAAGCCATAACCGCCATGTTTCATTTCCTGTAGCGCCTGCTCAATCGGCCAATGTTCAAAAATAATTCGGTACATGGCGACACTTGCACCAGTGCGGTCTGAACCGTGATAACAATGCAGGAGCACCTTTTGGTGATTTTGTTGTGCTTGCTGAATCAGTAGCATAATTTTCAATAAATCTTCCCGATCAATTGCCCAGGTATGTATGGGTACATGATGTAGCTGAAAGTTTTCATTGCTCAAAACAAAGCTGTCTTGATCCCGTGAACGTAAATTAATAACCACATTGATTTGATGCTGCTTTAATAAAGGAATGAGTTCAGTTGAAGGCTGCTCACTACGATAAACAAAATTGCTGATTTGATGAAAATTATGATTCTGATGAATGGGCTGTCCCCAATGCTGAGGACGTTGAGGTTCAGGCAGGGCAGGCGTAGTCATGCAACCTGTGGTTAGGAGGTAGCCACTCATGAGAATTGGAAATATGCAGATTTTCATACAGAGCGTAGATGTTGTTTTTGTTATTTCAAGTTTAAAGTGAATACGAGATTTTGAATATAAAAAAGCCTATCCGAAGACAGGCTGTATCAACAAATCGAATCCGTGGCACGTCAATGTCGTATTCGATAAAGCATAAAATGTGGAAAATAGAGTTTCTCTTATCCTTTACTTCGCTTGTCTTTCGCAAAATTAAAAAGGAGTCCTTTTAATTTTGCTCAGGATGGGGCGTGAGGCGTAAATAAGGTTTAACCGCTGTATAACCTTTTGGAAAACGTTGCTTGATTTCTTCTTCATCTTTCAGTGAAGGGACAATCACCACATCATCACCGTGCTGCCAGTTCGCAGGCGTGGCCACTTTATGTTTATCGGTGAGTTGAAGTGAATCCACCACACGCAAGATTTCATGGAAATTACGACCGGTCGATGCAGGATAAGTAATAATCAAACGGACTTTTTTGTTGGGATCAATGACCACTAAAGAACGAACTGTTAGCGTTTCGCTGGCATTCGGATGAATAAAGTCATACAGCTCAGAAACTTTGCGATCCTGATCGGCAATGATCGGGAAATTCACCGTGGTGTTTTGGGTTTCATTGATGTCTTTAATCCAGCCATGATGCGATTCAACATCATCGACCGACAAGGCAATGGCTTTCACGCTACGTTTTGCAAACTCGTCTTTCAGTTTTGCGGTATAGCCAAGCTCAGTCGTACATACTGGTGTATAGTCAGCAGGGTGTGAAAATAAAATGCCCCAGCTATCACCCAGAAAGTCATAAAAATTAATCAGGCCTTCACTGGATTGCTGTTCAAAATTCGGTGCGGTATCGCCTAGACGTAAACTCATCTTTTTAGCCTCAATTGGTCTTTTAGTGTCGAGATACGATTTAATATGAATCAATTTTTTTATGATTAAAAATAGTGTTTTTTGCTTTCTTTATGAGTAAATTGCATAAGTAGGATATCCATCTATCCAGAAGCGCAAAAATCAGTCACTTAATTGACTATGTTGCACAGGGAAAATTTGCTACATTACTTTGCCTTAGATCTTAGGGCTAGAACTAAGGATCAGATTTTTTTAGCGGTTTTACAGCAAAACCCTTGTAGTTCAAATTTCTAGCACCATAATAACGACTAAGAACATATTCATTTGACAAGCAAGATTTAGAGAGTCTATTCATGTTGGCAAGTCTGATCGGAGGAATCTTCGGTACCAAAAATGAGCGCGAACTCAAACGCATGCGTAAAATCGTAGACAAGATTAATGTGCTCGAGCCGACGATATCTACCCTTAGCGATGCAGACTTATCTGCAAAAACTGAAGAATTCAAACAACGATATAATAAGGGTGAAACCCTCGATAAACTATTGCCTGAAGCATTTGCAGTCTGTCGTGAAGCCGCGAAGCGGGTGATGGGCATGCGTCATTATGACGTGCAGCTGATCGGTGGTATTACCTTGCATGAAGGTAAAATCGCAGAAATGCGTACCGGTGAAGGTAAAACCCTGATGGGTACTTTGGCCTGTTATCTGAATGCCATCAGTGGTCAGGGCGTGCATGTCATTACCGTGAACGATTACCTGGCGCAACGTGATGCCGAGTTGAACCGTCCATTATTCGAATTTTTGGGTCTAAGCATCGGCATTATTTATTCCATGCAAAATCCGATGGAAAAAGCTGAAGCTTATCGTGCCGATATTACTTACGGTACCAATAACGAATTTGGCTTTGACTACCTGCGTGACAACATGGTGTTCTCGCTAGTAGAGAAAAAGCAGCGTGGTTTGACCTATGCGATTATCGATGAGGTCGATTCGATCCTGATTGATGAAGCACGTACCCCGTTGATTATTTCCGGTCAAAGTGAAGATTCTTCACAGCTTTATGCAGCCATCAATAATATTCCACCAAAATTACAGGCACAGAAAGAAGAGAAAGTGCCGGATGGCGGTCACTTCTGGATTGATGAAAAACAGCGTTCAGTTGAAATTACTGAAGTGGGTTTTGAAACCATTGAAAGTGAACTGATAGAAATGGGCTTGTTGGCAGAAGGCGAGAGCTTGTATTCAGCATCGAACCTAAACCTGTTGCATCATGTTACTGCAGCGATCCGTGCGCATTATCTCTATCAGCGTAATGTCCAATACATCATCAACGATGGTGAAGTGATTATTGTCGATGAAAATACCGGTCGTACTATGCCGGGACGTCGTTGGTCTGAAGGTTTGCATCAAGCCGTAGAAGCCAAAGAAGGTCTGGAAATCCAGCCAGAAAACCAGACTCTGGCAACCACAACCTTCCAGAACTATTTCCGTCTGTATAAAAAACTGTCCGGTATGACCGGTACTGCTGATACTGAAGCAGCGGAAATGAAAGAAATTTATGGTCTGGATGTGGTGCTGATTCCAACTCACCGTCCAATGATTCGTCAAGACCATAACGATTTAATTTACTTAAATCGTGAAGGAAAATATAACGCGATTATTCAAGAAATTCAGCGTGTGCATGAAGCTGGTGTTGCACCAATTCTGATTGGTACAGCCACCATTGAAGCTTCTGAGATCCTGTCGGATAAGCTAAAAGCTGCAGGGATCCAGCATGAAGTACTGAATGCCAAACAGCACGAACGTGAAGCCGATATTATTGCGCAGGCCGGTGCGCCGCGTGCAGTGACGATTGCCACTAACATGGCCGGTCGTGGTACCGATATCCTGTTGGGTGGTAACTGGAAGGCGTTGCTGGCTAAAATTGAAAACCCGACTCCTGAAGATGAAACTCGTCTGAAAGCAGAATGGGATGTTAATCACCAGGCCGTGCTGGATTCAGGCGGTTTGCATATTATCGGTTCCGAGCGTCATGAATCACGCCGTATCGATAACCAGCTGCGTGGCCGTGCCGGTCGTCAGGGTGACCCGGGTGTATCACGTTTCTACCTGTCACTTGAAGATGACTTGATGCGTATTTTCGCCGGTGATCGCGTAGTCGGCATGATGCGTGCCATGGGCTTGCAGGAAGATGAAGCGATTGAGCACAAAATGGTGTCTCGCTCGATTGAAAATGCGCAGCGTAAAGTGGAAGCACGTAACTTCGATATTCGTAAGAACTTGCTGAAATACGATGACGTGAATAACGAACAGCGTAAGATCATTTATAGTCAGCGTGACGACATTCTGGCGGAAAATTCACTCCAGGATTATATTGAAGAAATGATCCGTGAAGTGATGCAGGGTGTAATCGCCAACTATATTCCACCTGAATCGATTCATGACCAGTGGGATATTGAAGGTCTGGAACTGGCGCTGCGTGAAGATCTTTCGATGGACCTTCCTATCGGACAATGGTTGGAACAGGACCGTCGTCTGGATGAAGAAGCTTTGGTGGTTCGTATTACCGATGAAGTGCTGAACCGCTACCGTTCACGTCGTGAACAAATGGGTGAGGAATCTGCAGCATCGCTTGAACGTCATTTTATGCTGAATTCTCTGGACCGTCATTGGAAAGAGCATCTGGCGGCTATGGACTACTTGCGTCAGGGTATTCATTTACGTGGTTATGCGCAAAAGAATCCAGAGCAGGAATACAAAAAAGAAGCTTATAACCTGTTTGTGAACATGCTGGGTACGATCAAATCCGATGTCGTGACAGATCTGTCACGCATCCACGTACCGACCCCTGAAGAGCTGGCGGAAATGGAAGCACAGCAGCAGGCACAGGCTGAGGCAATGCGTTTGCAGTTATCTCATGAAGAGTTTGACGGCTTGTTGGCAGGCGACCATGAGGTGACGACCGAGCAAAATGCTCAGGCCAATCCGGTAGCACCAGTTTTTGAAGCACCGGCAAGTCGTAATGCACCTTGTCCATGTGGTTCAGGTCTGAAATACAAACAGTGTCATGGTAAGATCTAAACGCTATTAAAAATCAGAGCCCCATGGCTCTGATTTTTTATGTATGAAGATTTTTCAGAAATTGAATACTGTTTGCAGTCTTAGGAATTAAATGCTATTTAATGGCTCATTCAACACCTCAAAGTGGAATAACCTGAATGAAAAAAGTATTAAAAACGCTCATCATTGCCGCTTTGGCAACGCCTGCCTTAAGTTTTGCACAAACTGCAGCGACCACAACAATTGATAAAGTTCAGCAAGCGGTGGGTACAACTACTGCTCAAGTACAACGTACCGATGCACAAGTGACTGTGGCAAGCCCACGTACCGGCATCCGTTATACCTTTGCCAATCAGAATCGTCCGATTGTGTTGCAGACCGCTGCGATTGCAGCTGCTAATGCGGCAAATGCAGACCGTATTGTTGCTACTAATCCTGCACTTTCTAGTGCAAGTCAACAACAAGCGAAACAGGCTTTACTAAGCGAATCTGGACAACTTGCACAAAATTAAAAATATCTTAATTTTAAAAACGTAGAAACCAGTCTTGATGACTGGTTTTTTATTGTGAAAACCCATAACAAATCTCAGGCTGGCTCAGGCTTTGGCTCGATTTTTTGTTGCAGATCAACTAAGCTGTATTTTTCTAAAACTTCAATATTGGACTTTAAAATGGCAGTTGGTGACGTATCTATGCCACAGATGCATGTGGTGAAAGGGGTTAAAATTGGTTCGGCTGAAGCCTATGTGCGCTATCAGAACCGACGTGACCTGGTGATATTTGAACTGGCTGCAGGCTCCAATGTTGCTGGGGTGTTTACCCAGAATGCCTTTTGTGCAGCACCTGTGCATGTATCCAAAGCACATTTGCAAGCGGGAAATCCACGTTACCTGGTAATCAATACCGGCAATGCCAATGCAGGAACAGGTCCTACAGGCATGGCAAATGCAGAAGCCACCTGTGCCAAGTTAGCTGAACTTGCAGGCGTACAGGCTGCTGAAGTGTTGCCATTCTCGACTGGTGTGATTGGTGAGCAGCTTCCAATGGAGCGTTTGCTTACAGGTTTACAGCCTGCGCTGGATTCATTGCGTGATGATGCCTGGGGCGATGCAGCGACTGGAATCATGACCACAGATACCACTCCGAAAGGTGCGTCAGAACAGTTCGAGCTGGATGGTGTGACTTATACCATGACCGGTATTTCCAAAGGTGCAGGCATGATTCGCCCGAATATGGCGACCATGCTGGGCTATGTTGCGACGGATGCACCGATCAGCCGTGAACTGGTTCAACAGTTATTAACTGAAACAGTCAATGTATCGTTTAACCGTATTACAATTGATGGCGATACCTCAACTAATGACTCGTGTATTTTTATTGCCACAGGTCAGGCCGGTGGTGCTGAAATCACTTCGACTGAAGATCCACGTTATGCAGTGGTGCTAGACGTATTGACACGTACCATGAAACGCCTTGCGCAACTGATTGTACGTGATGGTGAAGGTGCGACTAAATTCATTACCGTGACTGTAGAAGGTGGTGGCAATACTCAAGAGTGCTGCGATATTGCCTATAGCATTGCGCATTCACCGCTGGTCAAAACCGCAATCTTTGCTTCTGACCCAAACTGGGGCCGTATTCTGGCAGCGATTGGTTATGCCGGTGTGCCAAATTTAGACGTTGCAAAAATTCAGGTTTGGTTAGATGATGTACAAATCTGCAAAGATGGTGGTGCGGCAGCAGACTATACTGAAGCAGCCGGTGCACGTGTGATGGCCCAGGCTGAAATGACGATTCGTGTTGATCTTGGACGAGGTCAGGCAAAAGATACGGTTTATACCTGTGACCTGTCGTATGACTACGTAAAAATCAATGCAGATTATCGCTCATAATTCAGATTGTTTATAAAGCCTCCGTTGTGGGGCTTTTTTTATACTTAATGATTTTTAATGACTGGTCAAAAATAGCATTTCGCCAGAGATGACCGGGATGTAGGGTGAAAGGTTCATTGAATAGTGAACCATGAGGGTAGAGTAAGAGTTGTTATGAATGATGCGACCAAATTAATAGCCAATGAAGCTAAATCGATTGTGCAGGCGCATTTAGATCGTTTAGGTGTTCCACAAGAACATCAAATGAGCCAGCAGGAAAAATTGGACAAATTTGCACAGATCAAGGCAGAGCTGGAAAAACAGGATGCTGTTTTGGTGGCGCATTATTATTGTGATCCTGAAGTGCAAGAACTGGCTGAACTGACGGGGGGCTGTGTTTCCGATTCACTGGAAATGGCGCGTTTTGGTCGCGATCATCCAGCTTCAACGCTTGTGGTAGCTGGTGTGAAATTTATGGGCGAAACCTCTAAAATTCTTTCACCCAATAAAACCGTGCTGATGCCAACTTTGGAAGCGACCTGTTCACTGGACTTAGGTTGTCCTGTCGATGAGTTTACCGCTTTTTGCGATGCGCACCCGGATCATACTGTGGTGGTTTATGCCAACACGTCAGCGGCCGTGAAAGCCCGAGCCGATTGGGTCGTCACTTCAAGTTGTGCAGTGGAAATTATCGAACATCTGGACAGTCTGGGCGAAAAAATCATCTGGGCACCAGATCAGCATCTGGGTCGTTATATCCAGAAAAAAACCGGTGCAGAGATGTTGCTCTGGGATGGCGCCTGTATCGTGCATGAAGAATTCCGTTCACGCGGTATTGCCAATATGAAAGCGCTCTATCCAGATGCGGCAGTTCTGGTACATCCCGAATCACCGATGTCTGTGGTCGAGATTGCCGATGCGGTGGGTAGTACCTCACAATTAATTAAAGCAGCACAAACTTTGCCAAATCAGCGTTTAATCGTAGCTACTGATCGCGGTATTTTTTATAAAATGCAGCAGGCAGTGCCGGATAAAATTCTGATTGAAGCACCAACCGCAGGAGAGGGGGCAACTTGTCGTTCTTGTGCGCATTGTCCTTGGATGGCCATGAACGAGCTGGATGGTATCTTGCATGTGTTACAGCATAAAGATCAGGAAGTGCATGTCGATCCGGTACTTGCTGAACGAGCTAAACTGCCTCTAGATCGCATGCTGAACTTTAGTGCCGGACTAAAACGTTAAAATTTGTATAAAAAATGTCTGAAGCGATTGATAAATAAACGCTTGAAGCGTTTTTTCGGTTTTTTTTAAATATAGGTGTTGACGTCTCCTGGCGTCACGCCTAGAATGCACACCGTACCGAACGATGTTCGATATGAAAGCTGAGATGAATCGGAGCATAGCACAGCCTGGTAGTGCACCTGGTTTGGGACCAGGGGGTCGTAGGTTCGAATCCTACTGCTCCGACCAATTCTTCAAGGCAAATGATGTTTGCATCAGTAACGCGCTTGTAGCTCAGTTGGATAGAGCATCCGCCTTCTAAGCGGATGGTCACAGGTTCGAGTCCTGTCAGGCGCGCCATTTGGTCGCTTGATGTTAAGAATCAAAATGATGGTGGATGTAGCTCAGTTGGTAGAGCCCTGGATTGTGATTCCAGTTGTCGCGGGTTCGAATCCCGTCATTCACCCCAACTTTTAAAGTTGAAATCGGAGCATAGCACAGCCTGGTAGTGCACCTGGTTTGGGACCAGGGGGTCGTAGGTTCGAATCCTACTGCTCCGACCATCTCCTTCAAGATGGTCGAGATAAAAGATACCGCGTTAAGCGGTTTTTTTATGCCTGAAATTCAATGTGAATAAAAAATATACAATTGTTATCGGTGGCTATCATGATGAATGCTCGAATCCCTATTAAATTATTTTTCATCTAATAAAACTGTGCATTGAAGATTGCTTTCTTCTCGCATTGCTTCACTCTTAATTTTAATCATTCAACAATTTAACCAGAGTTTATCTATAGAGTGATTATCTTGTTGAATGGAATTTTAATGGATGGATGAGGATTATATTTTTAAAATGGGTAAGGGATTCCATAGTAAATATATTTTATTAACTCATCTGTTGTGTTTGATCTGAAATAAAGACAATAAAAAATTTTTAGATAGATATAGCAATTAAATTAACTAGAAATACCCATTGATAAGTAAATAAACTACTTTAAAACATCAATAATTGAATAAATTTTGAGTGAAAAATAGAAAAACCTGTATTTTTTGTAGAATAAATAAACAGTCGTGATGATTTTTCTGAATTATTTAAAAATAGGGGTTGTATTAGGTCGGGAATG
>NZ_JAUZUU010000011.1:0-87259 GCF_031844225.1 Acinetobacter sp. RRD8 | reverse complement strand
ATTTCATCCTTATAATTATATTGGCACAATCTCTGCATTATCTATAGCGGTCATTTTTTAAATATAGCTATTGGAGAAGATTATGATTAGCCATCGTCAACAAGTGACAGACATGATTATTTCAGCGAAAGTTTTAAAGTCTATCAAATGGGCAGATGTCGCTGAAACAATAGGCCTTTCTAAAGAATGGGTGACAGCCGCATGTTTGGGTCAGATGGCTTTTAATAAAGAACAGGCAGAAAAAATTGGTGAAATATTTGGATTGACTGATGAAGCCATCGCCTGGCTGCAAATCGTACCCTATAAAGGTTCTCTGCCAACTAGCGTGCCGACAGATCCGCTGATTTATCGCTGGTATGAGGTTGTCAGCGTCTATGGTATGACTATTAAAGAACTGATCCATGAAGAATTTGGTGATGGAATTATGAGTGCAATTGATTTCAATATGGATATTCAACGTGAGAATAATCCAAACGGAGATCGGGTGAACGTCGTATTATCCGGAAAGTTTTTACCTTACAAAACCTATTAATTTATCATTCTAAAAATAAAAGCCATTTTGAAAATGGCTTTTATTTTATCTGCACTCATTAAATTCATTTATTTTTTAAAATCGTTATTAAAATATATATAATTTTTTCATCTCAAATTAAACTTACAACCTATAAATAATTTTATTTTTATTCGATGAATTCAATCCTCCTGTCCTGTTTAAATAATACTTTCCCATCCTGAATATTGGGTTCATCATTTTATTAGTGAGTTAGCAAAAACAACAAAAAGGATATTGCTATCCTTTTTGTTCATTCATTTTAAATCAGGAATGTAGTGTTATTGCTGTGCTTCCGCCAGATGACGTTCATTTACTGCCTGTTCATATAACAGCTGTTCTTTTTCTTTATGTTCGACAGAGAAGCGGATCATCAACACACAACTTGCAGCAATCACCACCAAGCTACCCAGTACCATCAAAGTGGTTTGAATATCCAGCATGCCTTTTAACAGGAAACCTGCAGCTACCGCGCCGACATTGCCACCTGCTCCAATAATACCGGCCACACCACCCAAGGCATCACGGTCGATAAAAGGTACCAGTGCATAGGTAGCGCCACATGCCATATGAGTAAACAAGGCAAAGATGGTCATTGCCATGATCGCCAAGGTTGCACTATTCATTTGCGAAAACAGAATAAGAAACAGACCTTCCAGCATGATCAAGGCAAACAGGACTTTGGTTCGACCATCCAGACCTTTTTGAATCGCAACTTTGTCTGAAACAATGCCACCCAAGGCACGGGCAAACAATGCCAGTAAACCAAAAATCCCGGCAGCCATGCCTGCTTCTTTTAGGCCAAACTGGAAGTTGTCGACAAAGTACAAGGCAATAATGTTATGGATGAAAATTTCAATACCAAAACAGGCTGCATAAGCTCCAAACAAAATCCACACACGGTAGTTACGTGCGGCATGCATCAAGATTGCAAGGCCGCCTTTTTTATCGCTACCAACAGAAATACCTTCAGCACGGAGTTCTTTAAAATTGCCTTGTGGACAGTCTTGGGTGAATTTCCAGTACAGTACACCGACAATGATCATCAGAATACCAGGAACCAGAAGTGCAATTCTCCATCCCATTGCCTGTTCTACACCGAACATCACCAAAGCAGCCAGCATTAAAGGCATCAGGGCTTGAGTCGCACCGCCACCGGCATTCCCCCAACCTGCTGTAGTTGCATTTGCCGTTCCCACCACATTTGGCGCAAACATGATACTGGTATGATATTGAGTAATCACGAAGCTGGCACCGATGGCGCCAATCAATAAACGGAAAAACAAGAAAGATTCATAACTGTTGGCCGACGCCACACCAAACACCGGAATACTGCCAATAATCAGTAAGGCGGTATAGGTTTTACGCGGACCATATTTATCACACAATGGCCCCACGATCAGACGCACCAGAATGGTAATCGCGACTGCGGCAATATTGATATTGGCGATCTGCTCTTTGGTCAGGCTGAATTCACCGGCAATGACGGGCATTAAAGGTGCACAGGCAAACCATGCAAAAAAACAGACAAAAAAAGCGAGCCAACTCATATGGAAGGCCCGCATCGCTGAACTACTGAAATTAAATAGACTTATTTTTGTTGCTTTATTGAGACTTGTATTTGAAGACATAGCCATTTCCTTACCAGAACTGAACGTATTTAAGTCACTGTGATGCCGAGGCATATCAGTAACGATCAGAACGGACGTCATTGGCCGTCATACAAATGTTGAGTCTTCTTTGACTTTAATCAGATATATGCATAGGTCATGCCAGATTATTTTTAACATAAAATAAACTATTCTTTTATATAAAATAATTTTTATTTCACTTTCAAATTTAGACTTTTCTTTCTTAAAAATAGAGAGAAAAATAGATATCTTCTGAGAAATTATGAGCAAAACAGCGATAGGATGACCTGCCCGGAGTCATTGCTGGTTTAAATCGGTGCAGGGCTGGATCAAATAATTTTTCCCTTTTCAAAATGCAGCAGTTGTGCCTGTAAATACGCCACTTCATCTACATGATGAGTCACATAAATCATGGGTAAATCTGTTTGATGAATCACAATTTTCAGAAAAGGTAAAATCTGGTTTTTCAGCTTTTGATCCAGTCCATTTAAAGGCTCATCCAAAAGTAATAGGTCGGGAGAAGATAAAAGTGCACGACCGATAGAAACGCGCTGTGCCTGTCCACCAGAAAGCTGATGCGCCCGATGCCGAAGTAGTGGCTTTAATTCGAGTAACTCCACAATGTCTTCAAACGTAAATTTCTGCTGACCTTTATTTTTTATATTTAGCTGTTCTGCATATTTCAAATTCTGCATGACATTCAGATGCGGAAACAGTAGGGCTTGCTGAAAAATCAGGGCAATTTTTCTTTGATGAACAGGAATATTCAGTTTCTGCTGATGATCAAATAATATTTTTTGCTGAAAATGAATAAAGCCTTGTGATGGTTTTAATAGCCCTGCAATATTTTTTAAAAAGGTGCTTTTCCCACTTCCTGAGGCTCCCACAATACCAATCAATTGTGTCTGCATATCCAGACTGGCCTGTAGCTGGAAATTTGCGTAATTAAACTGAAAATCACACTTCAGCATCTTAGCCCTCCAATTTACGTTGATACTTCTGCATGATCCAGTAATTTGCAATCAAGGCAGAAAAAGCCAAAATCAGAGATAAAATGACCAGACGCATGGCCATGCTTTCTCCATCAGGCTGCTGTAACAGACTATAAATGGCGATGGGAATCGTGCGGGTTTCTTCTGGAATATTGCCAACAAAGGTAATGGTGGCACCAAATTCTCCGAGACTGCGGCTGAAACATAAAATGCTACCGATTAAAATTCCAGGCAAAGCCAGAGGCAGGCTAATGCTACAGAATACCCGCCATGGTGTGGCGCCCAAAGATCCTGCCACCTGTTCTAACTGCCGGTTGATCATTTGAAAAGACAAGCGAATTGGTTGAACCATTAAAGGAAATGCCACAATCATTGCTGCCAGTACCGCACCTTTCCAGTTAAATATCAGCTGAATTCCCCATTTATGTAGATATTGCCCTAACATCCCCTGATGACCAAACAGCAGGAGCAGAAGATAGCCCAGTACCACCGGCGGTAGCACCATGGGCATCTGCAATATCGCCTCTACAAGAAATTTGGCCCTGAATTCATAACGCGCCAGTAACCATGCTACGGCGATAGCAAATGGCAGACACACCGCTGTGGCAAAGCCCGCTACTTTGGCTGAAAGCGCTAAGGCACTCAGTTCTTCTGGTGTAAGCATGAGCAGTTAGCCTACCTTAAGCTTAAAACCATATTTCTGGAAAATCTGCCTGGCCCTTGGACTCGTCTGGATAAATTCAGAAAATTGGACTGCTGCCTGATTTTTCTGGCCCTGCCGGGTTAAAGCGATTGGATACACAATCGGACGATGTGTACTGGCTGGAAATACTCCTGAAATTTTAACTTTTTTACTCATCAAGGCATCAGTTCTATACACAATGCCGACCTGACATTCGCCACGTTCTACAAAAGCCAAGGTTGAACGAACGCTATCCGTACCGACTATTCTGCCCCGAAGCGGATTCAACCACCCTAGCCGGGTTAAGCTTTGCTTGGCATATTTTCCGGCAGGCACCGATTCCATTTGTCCGGTACATAGATAGCCTTGAAAGGCTTTAGCAAGATTAAAGTCGGCTGACATTTTAAAATGATTTTTTTGCTGAATAGGACTAATCAATACGAGTTCATTCAAAAGCAAAGGTCGAATCTGACCGATCTGAATTTTTTGTTTCTTGATCAGATCATTCATCCAGTCCAGGTCTGCAGAGAAAAATAGATCACTGCTGGCTCCCGCCGCAATTTGTTTCGCCAATACCGAAGACGCAGCAAAAACCGGAACGATCTGGATGTCCCGATGCTGTTGCTCATATAGTCTGGAAATATCAGTAATCGCATTGGTCAGGCTGGCTGCGGCATATATTTTAACTGTTTCGGCATACAGCATGGGGCTAGTCAACAGCACGCCAGTGAGTAGAACTTTGAATAAATCCATCTTTCTCATTCTATGTGATTCGAATATTGAGAATTGCGACAGGCATTTCAAATCAGTAAACCTTGTACCACATGCCCGGCTTGGATTTCTGTTGCTGCCGGAATACGTACCAGACAATTGGCCTGCATCAGATTACTCAACATATGCGACTGCTGTTTCGCCAGGCTTTTGAGCTTTAAAGTACCCTGATCAAATTCTGCAGCCATTCTTAAAAAACGTTCACGTGCATCCGCTTTCAAATCATGCGTCATCACCGCACTAAGCCATGCAGGTGACTGCTTTTGCCCTTGTAAGGCATTCAGTAAAGTTGCCGTATAGATTTGCATCCCGACATACACAGCAGCCGGATTTCCCGGCAAACCCAAGAGATAACAGTAACCTTGATCATCTCGACGATACTTGGCAAATAACATTGGTTTTCCGGGCTTCTGCTTCACTTTCCAGAAAATCTGCTCAAAACCCTGCTCCAGGGCAACAGGACGAATGAAATCATAATCACCCACCGAAACCCCGCCTGTGGTCAATATGAAGTCGTATTGGTTTTTAAGACGATGTATTAACGTTTGCAGCTCATACTCATTATCTGAAACATGCAGAATATCTACGTTTTGACCCTGTGATTGAAACCAGGCCTGAATCAGTGGAGCATTGGCGTCAAAGATTTTTCCGGAATTCAGGTCTTCAATGCTGGAAGCGACTTCATCTCCAGTAATCACAACAGCAACTTTAGGATAACGATAGACTGAAACCTGCTTTACGCCTGCCATGCTCAAAGCTGCAATTGCACCTACATGCAGTTTTTGACCTGCATCTGCCAGACGCTGCCCTTGTGCGATTTCCTCGCCTGCATCACGTATATCCGTATGAGGCTTTAGGTCTGTTGTAATAATGATTTGATTGGCATGGCATTTGACAATTTCCTGACGGGCGACCGTTGTAGTTCCTGCTGGAATCCTGGCACCGGTAAAAATCCGGACCGCCTGACCTGGCCGCAGTTCAATTTCAGTACTTTGCCCTGCCCGAATCTCTCCAATGAGTTCAAAAGTGCTGTGAGCACTAACATTTTCTGGACTGCAAAGCGCATAGCCATCTACAGCACTTTGTGAAAACAGCGGCAATGGTATGGCCGAATCAATCGCCTCTGCCAGATAGCGATTCAGAGCCCGAGCAAGCGGCAGGCTTTCAGCTACCAAGATATGCGTCTGCTCAAGTAACATCTGCAGTGCCTGATCAACAGAAATCAGTCCCGGTTCAGCACCGCAGGCTGAATGTGATAGTGCCTGATTCATTGATAGCCCCCCGCATGTGGGATATTTTTTTGCACATCAAACAAGTGCACCAAAGCCGGAAGTACCGCGATCAGAGATTCTTTCGCACCCTGACGACTTCCCGGTAGGGTCATCACCAGACTGTTCTCAATATAGCCAGCCACGCCACGACTTAATGCCGCATAAGGTGTACGTTTCTGCCCAAAACTACGTGAAGCTTCCATCAAGCCTGGAATTTCCCGTTGCAGCAAAGGTTGCAGAGTCTCAACTGTCAGGTCTTTAGGACCCAATCCAGTACCGCCCACAGTTAGAATCAGCGGATACTGATTTTTCTGCTGTTCAATCAGGGTCAATAGCTGTTCTGGGCTATCGGGAATGACCTGATAATTAATAGCGTCAAAATTAGCCTCTTGCAAAATTTCCAGTACGTTTTGTCCGGCAGTGTCCGGCTTTTTACCTGCTGCAACCGTATCGGACAGTACAATAACTGAAGCGGACAGACTCTCTTTAAGTACGCGGGTAAAATGTGATTTTCCGCCTTTTTTCTGCTGCAACCTGCATTGATCCAGCGACAAATCTTCCGGTTCACAATGCGGCTTCAGCATGTCATACAAGGTCAGACCTGCCAGACTGACTGCGGTCAAAGCTTCCATTTCCACACCAGTTGGTCCAATGGTTTCAACGGTAGCAATAATTTCGATATGTGCATCACACAGTTCATATTCCACATCGGCACGATAAATCGGTAATGGATGGCACAATGGAATCAGCTCATCGGTCCGTTTGGCACCTAGAATGCCGGCAATGCGTGCTGTTTTCAGGGCATCACCTTTTTCAGTATTGCCATTACGTAGCAGCTCAATGCAATGTGGCGGTGCATGCAGGATTCCAGTGGCAATTGCTGTACGGTAACTTTCTGCTTTCATCCCTACATTTTTCATGATTCATCCCAGGCTAATTTTTAAAATCTGTTTTAAAGTGATTCATCTTATGCATCCTCATTGGACGCATTTAATTAGATGGTGATTGGCAAGCGTGTTCTGCTACATGGTGATGGTGACAATGCGCTTCTTCTGCATGATGAGAGTGATTAGTTTCAGGTCCATGATCTTTTCGAATACAACAGCCTTCCACATACTGGCTGCTACCATCCAGATAAAACTCTTCTTTCCAGACCGGAACCTCATGCTTCACCCGTTCCACAGCTTCCTCACAGGCAGCGAAGGCCTCACGACGATGGGCCGCATAAGCCATAGCAATAATGGCTGTTTCCCCAACCTCCAGCTCACCAATACGGTGCACTACCCGCACATAAGACACCTGGTATTTGATCTGGATCTGCTGTTCAATTTCACGAATCATTTTTTCAGCCACAGGCGCATAGGCGGTATATTTCAGGGCACGCACAGCTTTCCCCTGATGATGGTTACGTACTGTTCCGACAAAGATGCCGATTCCACCACATTCCGGAAAATACTGAATACCATCAAAATCCTCCATCCTGAAAGCAGTCTGCTGGATTCGGGCAAATTGTTTTAATGGTTTGAGTTGCATCTCAGCCTCCTGCTACCGGCGATAACAGCACCAGCGTACTGTCCCGATTTAAAACATTCTGTCTGGAAATAATGTCTTCACCGATTGCACAGGCGCAGCGTTCCAGCATGGTCTGTATATCAGGATAAATGGATAGCAACTGGTTCAGGACTTCAGAAACATGAATTTCAGACTCGCATTGCAAATTTAAATCTGCTGGAAGTTGTCGTTCAATCGCACCGAAGGCTTCTATTTTGATATGAATTAATTTTTGCTGAGTGAGAGACATATTTATCCTCCAATGCTGTGCATGCTGATTTTGCGGATCGGCTTTTGTATTGGTGATTGCTGGATCGCATGGAAGCCGGCCTCTTTATGCCAGATATAAGCGTGGAGCTTGTGTTGAAATGTCTGTGTGGCGAAATGATCCAGCGCCAGTTGTTCGATATCTGCCTTAAGGTTCAGGCCTTGTCTGGCAAATAAACAGTTATAAAATTCACCTTGGGCATTGAGGCGCAGACGGTCACAATCACCGCAAAATGAATGGGTAATGGTAGAAATAATACCCAAAGGCTGCCCATTGACCAGATAGCCACGGGCTGGATTGGCGCCTTGACCTTGAGATACCTGGACATCAAATTCAGTTTTCAGTTGATCCAGGATGTCCTGCTCACTGATGACATCAGACGGATTCCATTTCTGATCGCCATCGAGGGGCATAAACTCAATAAAACGCAGTTCTACAGCCTGATACTGTGCCCATTTTACGAGAGGAATAATCTGATTGTCATTGATGCCTTTGATGAGCACACTATTTATCTTGACGGACAACCCTGCCTGCTGCGCGGCAGAAATACCTTGAAGTACAGGCTGTAACTGTTTTTGGGTCAGTTGCTGAAACTGCTTTGGATCAAGACTGTCCAGACTGATATTCAGGTCGTCCAGTCCTGCCTGTTTAAGCGGCTGGGCATAATCTTTTAAATAATGGCCATTGCTGGTCATGGAAATACGTTTAAGGCCAAAGGCTTTCAGCGTCTGTAAGCGGGCAATAAAATGAACGATGCCTTGGCGCATCAACGGTTCGCCCCCCGTCACCCGGATCTGCTCAATCCCGTGTCGCACCATAAACTCGCAAAAAGCATACAGGGCTTCAAAACTGAGCAAATCTTTTTTATTCATCCATTCCGGATGTTCAGGCATGCAATAGCTGCATTTGAAATTACAGCGGTCAGTCACTGATATTCGCAACTTACGTTTCTGGCGTCCAAACTGATCCTGAAAGATACTGCGAGATGCTAAAACTTTCATGCTGTTCATTGCTGCGGTCCATGATGAGATCTGCACGGTTATTTAACAGTCTTGATTTACTGCCCTATTTCTTCACAATGAATGAGCAATAAGTGTTCCAACTTTGCACAAATTTATTTTTAAATAATATTAATGGATAATATTTGTTCTTTTTTAGTCCGAAATTTTGTTCGAAAAATAAAAAAAGCAATATTTTGGTGAGCCAGAATATGATGATTCGGCTTTTAGCATTTTAAATGCTAAAGAAAGTTAAGCTGTTGATGCTGCTGTAGCTCGTCAAATGAATTAATACTGTGGAAAAACAGGGCACGATTTTTAAAACTTGCCCGCTGCATATGCATGTCAGCAAAACAGAGTTTTAAACTGTGCTGATCATTTTCAAGATGTTGTATAAGAGTGGGTAAGCTGCTGCGTTTCATCAGACAGAATGGAAACAATGCCTTTTCATTGATTTCAACTACCGCCACTTCACATAAAGGATGTCGTTGCAGGGCCTGATGTAAACGTGAAATGACCTTTTTGGGAATATAGGTCACATCACAAGGCACGAACAGCACATAATCAGATTGTACATGTGACCATGCGCTCTTCATGCCCATCAATGGTCCATGAAAGCCGGGTTCATCGTCCTGATAAAAGTCGATCGAAGGAATCATCCGTTTATAAATGGAATGATCCCGATGGCTATTGACCCAGACTTTTTTTGCCCGGGACTTCAACTGCTGATGGATTTTAATGAGCTGGATTTCATCATCAAATTTGTGCAGCAATTTATTGATGCCATTCATGCGCCGCGCTAAACCTCCGGCCAGGATCACCACGTCAGTTTCCGGATAAGACACCGTCTTCATCACTCTTCTTTTCATTCTATGTACTCCGTCTGGCAGGCCTTAATCAGGCCTCTAATTTCTGGCAAACATGAACCACAATTTCCTCCAGCTTTTAGACATGCAGTCACCTGTTTTTCATGCGTGATATTTTTATCTTTAATGGTTTGAATAATTCGGTTCTTGCCGACCTTAAAACAGCTACAGACCAATGGTCCTTCACTATTTCCCATCGACATGGCCTGACCTGCCAGCAATGCTTTACGATGCAATGCACTCAGACGTTCACGTCTAAACAGGCCTGCCACCCAGTCACGATCTGGCAATAGTGCCGCCGGTGCGATATAAAAACTGGCAATTAACTGGCCATCCTGAAGCACTACACTATGACTGATATGCGCCGTTTGATCTTCGAGATTCAGCCATTCAAAGCTTTCATCATCAAAGGCTAACAAGCTCTTGATCTGCCCGGTGATCTCAGAAAAACGGCGCCGGTCTGCCAGTTCATAACGGATGGCCTGAGTGGTTTGAATTTTGTTCCACCACACCATATTTTCAATCATGGTCTGGATCTGTTGTTCAAAGCCTTCCCGTACATACAGCACGCCCTGCCACTGAGTATAAAATGGCTGGATCATCACCGGAGTATGCTTAAACTCTGGCTCGCCGGAAATCGGGTCAATCACCGGATTCACCACTTTGCCAATCCGCGCATCGGACGCAAACTGGTCGTTCCAGTGAATCGGTGCAAAAATCTGGCCACGTCGCATATTTTGTGAAAATTGCACACGGAGTACACAACTTCCCCAAGCCGATTTCACCTCGACCAGCTCGGCATCTTTCAGGCCATATTTTAGCGCATCGTGCGGATGCAGCTCACAATAAGGCTCGGCACGATGCTGGGATAAACTGGCAGATAATCCGGTACGGCTCATGGTGTGCCATTGATCGCGAATGCGTCCGGTATTCAAGATCAGAGGATATTCAGCAGAAATAGCATGTACCGGATCGGCTGCAACTGTTGGCACCAATCTGGCTTTGCCATCTACATGACTAAACTGGCCTTGACTAAATAGTTGACCAATCTGATGAACTTCTTGCTTATCCCAGACCGGCCACTGAATCGGTGTCAGATGCTGATATTCCACAAAACCGAGTTGAGTTAAACCTTGCAGGTTGAAATAGCGGAAATTTGGCGTATCTGCGCGTTGCGAAAGTGAACCATTCTGATAGGCAGATAAACGGGCATGTTCCAGAAAAATGTCATGGCTATTGCTAAAGTCAAAACCGCGAAAACCTAAGACCTGAGCCACCCGAGAAATGGCCCACCAGTCTGCTTTGGCTTCACCCGGAGCCGGCAAAAAAGCCTTTTGCCGGGAAATACGGCGCTCCGAATTGGTGACTGTGCCATCTTTTTCGCCCCAACCCAATGCCGGTAACAGTACATCGGCATATTGCGTGGTATCGGTGTCGAGACAAATATCGGAAACGACCACAAATTCACACTTTTCCAGAGCGCGTTTAACCTGATCTGCATCGGGCAAACTCACGATCGGATTGGTGGCCATAATCCAGATGGCCTTGATTTTCCCGCTTTCAACCGCTTGAAATAAATCTACCGCTTTTAATCCGGGCTGCCGCGCGATGACCGGGCTTTGCCAGAAATCCTGCACCAGTTGCTGATGCTGCGGATTATCCAGATCCAGATGACTGGCCAGCATATTGGCCAGCCCCCCGACTTCCCGTCCGCCCATCGCATTCGGCTGTCCGGTCATGGAAAAAGGTGCCGAACCGGGTTTGCCTATTTTTCCTGTCAATAAATGACAGTTGATAATGCTATTGGCTTTGTCTACTCCTTGAGAGGATTGGTTTACGCCCATGGAAAACAGGCTCATGATTTTTTCGGTTTGGGCAAATTTCTGAAAAAATAAGGTTAATTTTTCAATAGCAATACCAGTACGTTTTGCCACACTTTCAATCGATGACTCTGTCGAACTGCTGGCAAGCGCCTGCTCCAGACCTTGAGTATGTTGGGTAACAAAATCCAGATCGGCATGACCATTTTGCTGAAGATACTGCAACAAGCCATTAAACAGCGCGACATCCTGACCTGGTAAAATCGGCAAGTGTAAATCTGCCGCTTCACAGGTTGCAGTAAAGCGCGGATCAATCACCACCACGAATAAATCCCGCTCTTCCTTGGCTTTCATGATGCGCTGATAAAGCACCGGATGGCACCAGGCAGTATTGGAACCGACCAGAACCACCATTTCTGTCTGCTCAAAATCTGTATAGCTGGCTGGTACCAGGTCTTCGCCAAAAGCCCGTTTATGTGCCGCCACAGCAGATGACATGCACAGTCTTGAATTGGTATCAATATTGGCAGTACCCAGATAGCCTTTTACAAACTTGTTCACCACATAATAGTCTTCAGTCAAAAGCTGGCCGGAGACATAAAAGGCGATGCTGTCGCGTCCATATTGATCAATACATTGCTGAAATTTATTGGCAATACTAGAAATGGCATGATCCCAAGTGCTTATTTGCCGCTGTTCTTTTCGACCTGTCATCGGATGCAGAAGCCGGGTTTTTAAGCCAAGTGTATCGGCAAGATGACTGCCTTTAATACACAACTTGCCCAAGTTCGCAGGATGCTGAACATCGCCTTCAATCTGAACCTTTTCACCCATCGGGGTTTGGCTTACGTGCGCGATGACGCCACAGCCTACTCCACAATAAGGACAGGTCGTCTGAGTAGTTTTTATTTGGGATTCAGTAGAGCTATCTAGTTCCATAACCGGAATACTATTCATTGCTGCTGTGCTCCTTAATCATCCAAATTCACGTGTTTCACCAAAACGCTGATATCTAGTTTTTACAGGTTTGATTTAAATATTTTCTATATCTCAAAAGTTTTAATCCTCCCCAACCCTCCTTTAGCAAAGGAGGGAGGTTCCCCTCTTTTTCAAAGAGGGTTTGGAGGAGGTTTATCCGATTACCCTGCCTTTTTTAATGCAAAATCCCGACCAAAAAGCAGTTTGCTGCGGATATTACTAATTGGTGTCTGGTCTGCAATCAGTTCTGCATACCAAGCCCCATCTTCGGTATCGCCAAATAGCACCGCACCAATGACCTTGTCCTGCTGAATAATGATCCGTTTATAGATCTGACGTTTTTCATCATTCAGCACGATATCTTCAAAATCATCCTGAGGTTCGAAATTGCCTGCCGAGAAGACATCACATCCACTGACCTTGAGTTGGGTCGGAACAGTCGGTGCCTTAAAGGTCAGTCGGCCATGTTCAGCCAGATGCGTCGCACAGATAAAGGCCTGTCCCCATAATGGCTCAACCAGTCCAAAGGTCTGACCACGATGCTCAATACATTCACCTACCGCATAAATACTTGGGTCATAAGTCTGCATGGTGTCATTCACCAGCACCCCACGATTGCAGCGCAAGCCAGCCTGCTCAGCCAAAGTTTTATTTGGTCGAATCCCGACGGCAAAGACCACCAAATCGGCATCCAGCACTGTCCCGTCTTTTAAACGCAGTTGAGTCACGTGACCATCAATACCGAGAAGCTCTTCGGTGTTGGCTTCGGTAATGATCCGGATACCTTTATCTTCAATTGATTTTTTCAGCATTTGACTGGCTTTCATATCCAGTTGACGATCCATAATACGGTCCATCAGATGCAGCACAGTTACATTCATCCCCTGCTGCTTCAGTCCATAAGCTGCTTCTAGACCCAGCAACCCACCTCCAATCACGACGGCATTTTGCTTGGTTTTGCAGTAATCCAGCATGCGGTTAACATCCTGAATATCCCGGAAGCTAATCACGCCTTCAAGTTCAGCACCCGGAATAGGTGGCATGAAGGGTTTGGAACCAGTGGCGAGAATCAGACGATCATAAGCAACGACTTCGCCTTTTTGGGTGTGGACCTGTTTACGCGAACGGTCGATAGCGATGGCAGCATCCCCAGCAATGAATCGAATGCCTTTTTCAGCATACCAGTCGGCTGAATGCAGCATAATTTCGGCAAAGCTTTTCTCACCAGACAATACCGGTGACAACATGATCCGGTTGTAATTGCCCCATGGCTCTTCCCCAATCACGGTAATGTCATAACGATCTGGCGCCATATCCAGCAAGTCTTCCAGACAACGCATACCCGCCAGTCCATTCCCGATCAGTACCAGTTTTAAGCGCTCTGTGTTTTGACCATTACTGGAAATATAAGTTTTTTGTGGAGTCGGACTCACCAGAACTTTGCCATTTTCAATTCGGGTTGGAAATACCAGTAATTTCTGCTCTTGTTCTTCCAGACAACGACCGGTCACCAGACTGAAATGCTGCTTGTAAATTGGGGATGCGACTACACGCTCACCTTGCAGATCACCCAGAATGCCACGTGCCATGACATTGGCCAGACTAAACGGATCCTGATTGCTGAGTGCATAAACCCGCTGTTCCTGACCCACGCGAAAAATTGCAATCTGCTGATCTTCAATCAGGGCTGCCACACCGGTATTCGGAGTGATCTCATCCAGATTGCAGACTTCGTACCAGTTCAGTTCGTTCATGTCTTTTAAAATTGTCATTTTCATTCTCCCTGACTGTGGTATTTAGGCTTCAACCACTGGAATACGGTTTAAATCACGTTCAGCTTCTGTCTTTGGACGAATCTGGCCACGTACAGGCGCAAACTGAATATGCGGGTCATTCTGCTCGGCTACTTTGGCATTAATAAAAGTCTTAAAGCGTTTGCGCACTTCAGGATCTTCAATCGCAGTGCGCCATTCATCCTGATAAGTGCCAATCACATGCTGCATACGGCTTTCCAGTTCAGCGGCAATGCCGAGCGAATCATGCACAATGACATCTTTCAGATAGTCCAGCCCGCCTTCCATATTGTCACGCCACACACTGGTGCGCTGCAGACGGTCTGCTGTCTGGATATAGAACATAAAGAAGCGGTCGATATATTTGATGAGTGTGGGAGTATCCAGATCCGAGGCGAGCAGTTCAGCATGGCGCGGTTTCATGCCGCCATTTCCGCATACATATAGATTCCAGCCTTTTTCCGTGGCAATGACACCGACATCCTTGCTCTGTGCTTCTGCACATTCACGGGTACAGCCGGATACTGCCATTTTGGTTTTATGGGGTGAACGCAGGCCTTTATAACGATTTTCCAGGAAAATCGCCAAGCCGACAGAATCATCGACTCCAAAACGGCACCAGGTACTACCCACACAAGATTTCACCGTACGTAAGGATTTGCCGTAAGCATGTCCGGACTCGAAACCGGCATTGATCAGTTTTTCCCAGATTTCAGGCAGTTGATGTACCTGCGCACCAAACATGTCAATTCGTTGTCCGCCCGTGATTTTGGTATATAGACCATAATCTTTGGCGATCTGACCGATGGTAATCAGACCATCCGGGGTAATCTCGCCGCCTGCCACACGTGGCACAATCGAATAGGAACCATCTTTCTGGATATTGCCGAGGTAGTAGTCGTTGCTATCCTGCAAACCGGCATGACTTGGTTTCAGAACAAAATCATTCCAGCAGGATGCCAGAATATTGGCTACAGTCGGTTTGCAGATATCACAGCCCATGCCGTGCCCATGTTGCTGAATCAGGTCAGAGAATGTCTTGATCTCATGCACACGAACCAGGTGATACAGTTCCTGACGTGAATAGGCAAAGTGTTCACACAGGTGATTGTTCACCGTGACACCCTGACGCTGTAATTCAGATTTGAGAACCTGCGTTACCAGTGGCGCACAGCCACCGCACGCTGTTGCAGCCTGCGTGCATTTTTTCAATGCACCCAATGAAGTTGCACCGCCATCAATGGCTGAACAGATATCAGCTTTGGAAACGTTATTACATGAACAGATGGTCGCACTGTCAGGCAATAAATCGATGCCACTGCCACCTGATTTGGAGGTTGACTGATCAAAGCCCGGCATGATCAGGCTTTCCGGTTGCTCCGGTACCGCCAGACCATTTAGCATCATTTGCAGGAGATCACTATATTCTTTGGCACAGCCCACCAGCACCGCGCCCAGCAGCCTGGTCTTATCTGCTGACACCACGATTTTTTTATAAACCTGCGCGGCTTCATCAGCATAAAAATAGCTCAAAGCACCTGGGGACATGGCATGTGCATCACCAATAGAAGCAACATCCACGCCCATCAGTTTGAGCTTGGTACTCATGTCCGCACCAGCGAATGCATGACTTTCTTGGCCTAGGACATGTTTTGCCGCGATCCGCGCCATGTCATAGCCTGGTGCAACCAGACCATAAATTTTATTGTCCCAAAGTGCACATTCACCAATGGCATAAATGTCCGGATGTGAGGTCTGGCAATAATCATTAATGATGATGCCGCCACGCTCACCAATCAGTAAACCACTTTGGCGCGCCAGTTCATCACGCGGACGAATGCCGGCCGAGAACAGGATGATATCGGTTTCAAGCACCGAACCATCTCCGAACTTCATTACATGCTGAGTGCTGTCACCATCTTCAATACTTGACGTGGCCTTTTGAGTATGTACCTTGACACCAAGGTCTTCAATTTTAGAGCACAGTACCCGGCCGCCCAGATCATCAATCTGCACCGCCATCAGACGCGGAGCAAATTCTACGACATGGGTTTCCAGATTCAGATCTCGCAGGGCTTTCGCTGCTTCCAGCCCTAGCAAGCCGCCGCCAATCACTACGCCAGTTTTGGCATTCAGACTGGCTGCACGAATGGCATCCAGATCTTCAATGGTACGATAAACAAAGCAATTCTGACGGTCATTGCCCGGGATTGGTGGCACAAAGGCATAAGAACCGGTAGCGAGAATCAACTTGTCAAAACTCAGCACATCACCCTGGCTGGTGGTGACGGTTTTATGGAGCTGATCAATTTCAACCGCTTTAGTATTAAGTCGCAAATCAATGCCATAAGCATCGGCAAAATCACTACGACACAGACTCAGATCCTTGACCGACTTGCCGCTGAAATATTCGGTCAAATGTACCCGGTCATAAGCTAAATGTGGCTCTTCTGCCAAAATGGTCAGCTCAATGTCATCACCGGCCTGTTCCAGTACAGATTCGATGAATTTATGCCCCACCATGCCATGCCCAATCATGAGAATTTTCATATCTGCACTCCAACTATTGTTTTTTTAAAGATGATAAAAAGCCGCATATCACGTCTAGGCATTGATATGTCTGCTGATTGAATATGTTGTAAATACCGCAACCCAGCGCTTTGTAATGCTGGAGGAAGGGTTGAAACGCTTGTGCGTTTTGTATTGCTGAACAACTGACCATGTCATTTATCCTGTGCTGAACGAAATACCAATCACACTCCTTGAAAGTGCAATTACGATCAGAACGGACATCGTTGGCCGTTGTTAGTATTGAAAGTCATCTTTGACGATTTAATAAATGCAGAAATCGTGCCAACTTTTCCAATAAGAAAACGCCTTATTTCAGGCAGATGATCTACCTAAACGCTTCATTTTGATCAGCCATCAGCTGAAATCCCTAAAGCTATGCACTAAATTGAACAGAAAAATAGAATTTTATGCACCAATTTAATGGCATGTTTTTTGCTTTACTCCTGCTTGAATATTCCTTAGGCCTTACTTGAAAATATTCCATGTCCAAATTACGAATTGCTCTTATTGATGATGATCTGGAGCGCGCCCAATTCATCCAGGAATCCTTACTTTCACATGATTTTCAGGTGGTGGCCTGTTTAATCCTGAATGACCTGAATATGGTGCATGTCAAAGGTATTCATGCAGATGTGATCCTGCTGAATATGGATCATCCGCATCGGGATATTATTGAAAGCTGTGTCAGTCAATATGAACTTCCCACCGTGCTGTTTACCCAAAACTCTAATAAAGACACCATCAAAAGTGCGATTGATGCCGGAATCACGGCTTATATTGTCGATGGTATTGATCCCACCAAACTAGAAAGCATTCTGGAAATTTCAATTGAACAGTTTCGCAAGCATAAAAAGCTGCTGAATGATTTAAAAGAAACCCAGGACAAACTGATTGACCGTAAAGATATCGATAAAGCCAAAGCGTTGCTCATCCAGCTGCATGCATTAACGGAAGAGCAAGCTTTTGCTTTATTGCGTAAAAATGCCATGAGTCACCGGATTACCATTGGTGAAATGGCCAGACGCTTACTGGATGCACAGAAGCTGTTATTGGGCCAATAAGGAAAAGCATATGTCCACATTAGAAAAAACTGAACTCAATATTGGCTATATTCCTTTACTTGATTGTGTTGCCATTCTCTGGGCCGAAAAACAGGGGTATTTTGCTGAGCAAGGATTAACCATCAATTTAATCCATGAAGCCTCCTGGTCTAGTTTGCGTGACCGTCTGGCCTATGGCTTTCTGGATGCTGCACATTGCTTGTCTGCCATGCTGCCCGCTGCTGCCCTGGGTACAGACCAGTTACAGGTGGCTTTGCAAACCCCTCTAGTACTGAGCGTGAATCAGGCTTTTATTAGCCTGCGCCAGGATTTGTGCTATGAACTCGGCATCCAGCCTGGGGATGATGAACAGAATACCTCAAAGAAACTGGTACAGGCTTTACAACAGAATCATTCCATCAATCTGGCCTATGTTTATAAATATTCGATTCACCATTACTGTTTAAAAGAATGGCTGGCGCTGACTGATCCACAACTGGCCAAGAATATCCAGCTGATGACCTCTCCACCGCCTTCCATGGTAAAAGGAATCGCGGAACAGGTATTCGATGGCTTTTGCGTGGGAGAACCCTGGAATATTCAGGCCAAACTTGAAGGCTATAGTTTTATCGTCGCAGCAAGCCAGAATGTCATTCCAAAAGTTGCCGATAAAGTCTTGGCCATGACCCAGGAATGGGCAGAACAGCATCCATTTACTGTAGAGGCAGTGGTCAAGGCAGTACAAAAAGCGCAGGATGATTTAAAGCAGCGCAGTGATTTATCAGAAGTATGGGACATGCTGGTAGACTATCAGATTATTCAGTTTGAATGTTCCGCCCAGCGGCATGTCTATGACTTTTACAAGATCAAGAATATCATCCGGAATTTTGTTGGGGAAAGTGCCCAACCGAAAGTTGATGATTTTATCTGGCTCTTGCAGCAGATGCAGAAATGGGAAAATATTGAAATGACCGCAGCCGAGAAAAAACAGATTGCGCAGCAGTGCATCTATAGCTTGCAAAACCAGCATGCAGATATTATTGGCTAAATGATGTTACTGAAAAAAGAGGCCTGATTTTTCAGGTCTTTTTTATTGAGTCTATTTTCCAGAAAATGATTAAAAATCTCTGCATTCTGATCTAACTTCTTGAATATGATTAAAAGTTGTCTGCTAATTTTTTCTATAAAAATAAATCCTTTTAAGAGTCATTTCATGATTTTGGATGAAATGGCATCTATTTTGCTTAATCAGTATTACGTTTTATAAAAATTGTAATATTGAGGGGCAACACTATGAGTTACGTTGCGCGTGAACTCAGTCAAAGAAATAAATTACTGTTTGGCTTGGGGTCGTTTTTAATACCAATTCTGATCTGGTGTGCAGTCAGTTATTTGCCATTTATCTGGCATCCACAAGTTCAGATTACGGATTCCGGTAGTGTTGCCTATTTACAGGTCGAGAGTCGTATTGATAAAGACCAGTTTTTTTCTGCTGCGCAATCTGCAGTAGATCAAGGTCTGGCTCCGCCGCAGGGTATTCTGGTCAACCCGATTTATCTGCCTGCACCACATGAAGTTGCGATTGCACTGATCACAGCTTTTACCACGGAGCCGGCTCAGGCCAATGCACCCTGGTTTCATGAAAGCCTGTGGCACAGTATCAAACTGGTATTTACTGCGTTCTTTATTTCTTCCTTGGTTGGTATTCCACTCGGTATTTTATGCGGGTTTTCAAATAAAATTTCCCAGCTAATCGAACCCTTTGTCGAATTCTTCCGCTATTTACCTGCTCCGGCCTTTGGTGCACTGGCTGTCGCCATTCTTGGCATTAATGATGCACCCAAAATTGCCATCATTGTGATTGGAACTTTATTCCAGCAAATCCTGATTATTGCCAATACCACACGTCTGGTCGATCGCAGCCTGATTGAAGCAGGTTTTACCCTGGGCACCAATAAACTGAAAAGCCTGTTGCATGTGGTGATTCCGGCAGCTCTGCCTGAAATTTACCGCAATCTGCGGGTGCTGCTTGGCTGGGCATGGACCTACTTGATCGTAGCAGAACTGATTGGCAGTACTTCCGGGATCACCTGGTTTATTACCCAGCAAGCCCGTTATCAGAATTTCGATAATGTCTTTGCCGCCATCCTGATTATCGGGGTGATTGGTCTGCTGTGTGATGTGATCTTAATGAAACTGGGACAACGCTTATTTAAATGGAAACCGGGAGCTAACTGATGCAAAACACTGAATTTAATACCCGCGAATACTTTGACAAGATTTATAGCCGTCCGGTGATTCTGGAAGCCAAACAGCTGACACAAAAATTCAGTCATGGCAAAACTGAACGTACGGTTTTAAATGCTCTAGATTTGAAAATTCATAAGCGTGAGTTCATCTGTGTGATTGGGCCTTCCGGTTGCGGCAAGTCAACCTTTAGCCGTGTAGTGGCCGGTCTGGATCCTTATAGCAGTGGTGAGATTCTGGTGGATGGCCAGCCAATTACCGGCCCAAGTCCGGAGCGTGGCATGGTGTTTCAGGGCTATACCCTGTTTCCATGGAAAACCGTCAAGGAAAATGTCATGTTTGGCCCGCGCATGAAAGGCCAAAGTAGTGCAGCGGCCGAAGCGCAGGCACGTGAATGGATCAATATCATTGGTCTGGAAAAGTATGAAAACCAGTATCCGCATGAGCTGTCTGGCGGGATGAAACAGCGTGTCGCGATTGCCCGGGCTTTGGTCAATGAACCGAAGATCCTGTTGATGGATGAACCCTTTGGAGCACTCGATCCGCATACCCGGCAAAAAATGCAGCGTCATCTGATGGATCTTTGGCAAAATATCGACATCACCATCATTTTTGTGACTCACGATATGGATGAAGCCATTTTACTGGCCGACCGTATTGTGGCACTGAAAGCCAATCCGGGTGAAATCAAGGAAATTATTGAAGTCGATTTACCTCGCCCACGTCATCCTGATGTGATGCTCACACCTGAATTTAAACAGTTAAGACAACGTGTCGATTATCTGGTGCATGCTGAAGAAGATGAACTGGATCCGGCACTGGCAGAACTGCCGGTCATTCCGCGTATGACCAAGGTCAGCAGCAATAAATAATCTTATCCAAAATGCCTTTGGGACGACCCGAAGGTTTTAATCGCTGTGTTGGACGACCAACATTAGAGGTGATTATCATGCAAGCGCAATATGTACTCCCACTGGTTGATATTTCAAAATTACAAAGTCCGGATTTAGCCGATCGTATTGAGGTTGCTCATGCTCTGGATCATGCCTGTAAAGAAGTCGGATTTCTTTATCTGCAAGGTAGCCAGTTTAATTTTGATTATGCCAAAGCCCTGATTGAAATGGCCCAGTCCTATTTTTCTCAGGATCTGGACACCAAAATGCAGCACTATATTGGAAAATCAAAAAACCATAGTGGCTATGTGCCGATTGGCGAAGAACAGTTTGCCGGCAACAGTTATGATTTAAAAGAAGCCTATGATGTCAATTATGACTATCAGGGACCGGAAACAGACTGTCCATTACTCGGCCCAACCTTATGGCCGGAAGATCCGGATTTTAAATCTATCGTCAGCCAATACTACAGCCATCTGCGTGAGATCAGCCGGCAGATTTTTTCTGCCTTTGCACTGGCATTGGGCGTTCGTGAGGACTTTTTTGAAAGCAAAATTACTGATGCACCAAGTCAGCTACGCTTGATTCATTATCCCTATAATCCGGAAGTGAGAGATGCCGAAGGCATAGGCGCGCATACCGACTATGAATGCTTTACCCTACTGTTACCCACCGCACCCGGCTTACAGGTTTTGAATAAAGCCGGTGAATGGATCGACATTCCCCTGATTGAAAATACACTGGTGATGAATATCGGGGACATGATGGAAATTCTGTCAAATGGTAAATATCTCGCCACCAAGCACCGCGTGAAAAAGGTCTCGGAAGAACGTTATTCATTCCCGCTGTTTTGCGCCTGCAATTATGACACCGTGATTGAACCGGTTATTCACACTGAAAATTCCAAATATTCTGCCCTGATCGGGGGCGAGCATCTATTTAATCAGACCGCCCAGACCTTTCAATATTTAAAACATCGCGTTGCTAGCGGTGAACTGGTCTTAAAAAATGCTGTACCACTTTCCTCTTTTGGACTTGAAGAACAGGCGGAGACAGCATCATGAATCTGTTTGAAGTAATTAAAACTTTAAAGCCCACTACCCCTCAGCCAGAGATTATTCCGGGCTTTTTATATGGGGCATTTCGGCGTAAAAGCATCAGTTTTTATAATGGCCTAACCGATGAAAATACCATTGTGTACTGGTTTCAGTCGCACAGTTTTACCATTGATCTTCGTCTAAAAAGCCAGACGGGAACTGCTGTTCAGGAACGCCAAGGCTGGATTGGCAATACGTTTTGGGATAACGCTAGCCAACTCTTGTCCTGGGACGTGAAAGACTACGCCAATTACCAGAATCATGTGCAATGGCCGGAACCAGCCAGGTTGCATGCGATTGGCAACTGCATTCTGGAATTTTCTCCAAGTAATGTGTATGTCGAAGACTGGCGCCAGCAGGTACAGCACGGTTTATTTTTAGGGCTGCGGCTTCAGTCTGCGCTTGATGTTCAATCTGGTCAGACACTGGAAATGGATGGTGGCCTGATCATTTGTGCTGATCATATTGCCTATGCCCTGACGCGTTTGCCTGAAGTGCAAAGTGCAGTAGCTCAAATGGATTTGAAAGCTGTCGATCCGACCGTGTTTGCCTTGGTGGAAAGTTTTGAAGTTTCTATCGGGACTGATGGTCAAGCTAAAACTTACAGCACTCGCAGCAACGAAACAGGTAAAGCCTTTAATCTGGAAAATTTTGAAGTTCTCGATGAAACCCGTCTGGTTCAGCATGTCATTTTAGATGGTCGCGACATTGACCTGATTTTTGAGCTGGATATATACCAGCCAGATTACCAATTTCAATATACAACCCCCACGACTACACAAGCTGAAATCTGGCTGAAGTCAGAACAGGATCACCTGATGCAACATGCAGAACGGGTGTTATAGGGAGAAATATGTCTTTTTTATATCTGTCGATTGCCATTATTGCAGAAGTCATTGCCACTTCTGCATTGAAAGCTTCCAATGGTTTTAGCGTGCTCGGGCCTTCACTTGCCACCATTGCCGGTTATGCCGTTGCCCTGTTTTTCCTATCACTGACCATGAAAACCATTCCGATGGGCATTGCCTATGCAATCTGGTCTGGTGCTGGCATTATCTTGATATCAACGGTTGGTCTCTTGGTGTTTAAACAGCAACTGGATCTTCCCGCGCTGATCGGGCTGGCGTTTATGATCATTGGCATTATTTTTATCAATGTCTTTTCCAAAAGTACGCAGCTTTAATTTTTTGATATTAGCGTTCTTTCATCAGTCATTTTTAATTATTAAGAAGTAAATTGCCTCTCCTTGTAGGAGACTTGCGGAGCATGCTCCTCAGGGAGGGGTTCTTTCTAATAAATACCCTCATCCTCATGCGAAGCTATGCCTCTCATCCCAGAAGGAGAAGGAGCTTTTCAATATCCCTTCAATCATTTTTTGATTTATAAAAAATATCTACTCATTTAACAATAAGAAATCCCCAGACCGGGGATTTCTTATGTAAGAGATCAGGTTTTATTGCAGCTCTTGCACCAGCGTTGGAACAATCACGCCATCTACGTTCATTTCAGTCGTATAAATGCCGTTGGCCACATTGAACTTGTTCACATGATAGCTGGAACCATAGATCGAGTCGAAACCATCACCTTTGGTAAAGACTTTCTTGTTGGCGGCCAGATCAAGTAAATGCGTACCATCAATGAACTGCATATAGGTTTTCGCATCGACACCAACCCGTTTGGACATGATCTGTGCAGCATCTTCACGAGTCGCCGGGTCATTGATGTATTTGACAGTTTTATCCCAAACCTGAATCACCTTTTTCCATTGCTCTTTATTGGCTTCCAGATGGGCTGGATTCACGGTCAAGGTATCGTAGATCAATCCAGGCTTGTCTTTAGAGGTGAAAATAATCTTGGAACCGGCCACCGCAGATAAAGCCTGATTTGCCACCGGCTGCCATACTGCAATCGCATCAATATCGGGAGTGGCAAAAACCTGTGGCAATTCATTGGTCATGGTATTGACCAGTTTGACCTCATTCAGTTTAACCTTGGCATCATCCAGTGCAGTGGACAGCAATAAGTGATCGACCAGACCTTTTTCAGTTGCAACCGTTTTACCGCGCAGATCCTGAATTGAGTTAATGCCATTCTTGGCAATAATCACGTCATTTCCAGCTGAATAATCGGTCGCCATGATCATCACACCTTTGGTCCCGCCAGAGCCAGTGACCAGATTATCACCATTGGTGACCAGTACAGCGTCCAACTGATTCGCTGCGAATGCAGCGAGTGAAGCAGAATAGTCAAACCATTTAAAATCGGCATTAACTCCGGCATCTTCCAGCCAGCCTTTTTCAATCGCCACCTGCCAGGCCACAAATCCCGGCCAGTCACTATAACCAATCCGGATGGGCTGAGTAGCCACACTTTTTTCTGCCTTGGCATTTGGTTCAGGTACTTTAGCGGTATTGTCACAGCCACTAAAAAGGATTGCAGACAGTACGGAAACGGACATCAGTGCTTTTTTGATCATTTTGCGACTTCCCCTATGCATTCACATTTAAATTTGGTATTTGAAAGTTGTTTAGATTTCATAAATTCGCGCCAGCCACCGAAATGACTGATATCTGTTGCATCCTCAAGTGCATAACCTTCACAGATAAAGCCTTTGACCCAAGTACCATCGATCAGCTGAACATTACCTATCCCCAAAGGTGCCGGAACTTCTGCAACACTGTCCCCGAACAGTGCACGCGGAATGTCCCAGACTTCGACTTCAATTGAACAACCTTTCGCATTGTATTGCAGACCAGGTTTTGGCGGTGTGGTATTTTTTAAAGCATACAATTTGTAATGCGAAGCAGTCCGGGTCTGCTTGATCAGGGTGCCACCACGTGTGGTCAGCTGAAAATTCAGCGGCATTCCGGTCAGATGTGCACCGACGACAGCTAGTTTGACGCTGTGACCCGATGAGATTCCAGTTGTTTTTTCATATGGGCGTTCAGATGTGCCTAACTTTAACTGGCTCGCCTGCTGCCATTTTTGCCCGAACTTGGCCAGTGCTTCATCCATCCAGGCTGACGCAATAAAGGTCACGCCCGTTGGCAAACCATCAGCACGAATGCTATTTGGTAGCGCCAAAGCCGAAAGATCGGCAAAATTGACAAAATTGGTATAAGCGCCCATGTGGCTGTTTTTTACCAGAGGATCGGCTTCTACTTCTGCAATGCGATAAATGGTGGGTGCAGTAGGCACCATCAAGGCATCATAATCTGCCAGTGTATTTTGAATAACACGGCTCAGGCGAGCGCGTTCATATTCATCCTGCATGACATCGACCGCATTGAACCGGTCTGCCTGCGCAATAATCTGGCCAATTACCGGATGGGTCTGCTCACGTTGCACCATTTTTTCCACGGCACTGGTACGTTCAGCCACCCAAGAGCGGTTGTAAAGTGCAGTCGCCAGTTGTTGAAATGGAGCAAAATCAATCGGCTCAACTGTATAACCCAAGCTTTGTGCACGTGCGATCGCCAGCTGGAATGCTTTTTCAGTTTCAGTATCGCCATAAAATTCCAGTGTATCTGGAATGGCAATTTTCCCTTTTGAAAATTGGCTAGGAACATTTTGAGGATGCGTTCTGGAATACTCATCGCTGGCATCATAGCCCTGCATGACTTGCGCTACCTGCCAGGCATTATCCACCGTTAATGCAAAAATCGAAATCACATCGATGGTGCGGCAAGCCGGAATCAGGCCGGTAGTCGAGAACCAGCCTTTGGTCGGTTTGAGTCCGACAATGTTATTATGCCCTGCCGGTACACGTCCTGAACCTGCAGTATCTGTACCCAGTGAAAATGGCACTAATCCGTTTGCGACGACTACACTGGAACCCGAACTCGAGCCGCCACTGATATATTCAGGATTAAAGCTGTTCTTTACCGCGCCGTATGGGGAGCGCACACCGACCAGACCCGTCGCAAACTGATCCAGATTGGTTTTACCCACGACAATCGCGCCGGCAGCTTTTAATTTGGCTACTGCGGTTGCATCGGAAGTTGCCAGATAAGCTACCTCTTTACATGCTGCTGTGGTATAGAACCCTGCAACATCAATATTGTCCTTGACTGCAAATGGCACCCCATAAAGTGGCAAGCTTGCACTATCTGCACCAGTCAATGCATCAATTTGTGCCTGTAATTGTGCTGCTGTTGCAATTGAAATCCAGGCATGATCGTCATTATTCAATCCGGCAACATACTCAATCAGGTCACTAAGCTGGATATTGTTATTCTGGTAGGCGTGTTGCCAGTCCTGTACAGTCCATAAGTTGTGCACAGCTGTTCTCCTTAAGTGTGTTCGGTATTTTGTGGAATGGGTGGCATGACGGCATCCATCAGTTCGAGATGCCCTTTAATCACGCCTTTCAGTGCAATAAATTGTTCGCTTATTTCTTTCAGGTCACTGCTCGCGCCCTGCATCAGCATGACTTGCAGAATTTTTTCATCATCCAGCTGGATATGAAGCGAATTGATCACTTGTGCCAGATACTGCTGCTGCAGATCGACCAGCTGACTGCGCAGCGGTTTCAAGCTGACGTCATAGAGCAAGGTAAGCGTGCCAACCATGACTTCATCGCGAATCACCAGATCATCAATCAGGTGGCGGTTAATCATATCGACAATGGCCTGCGAGCGGCTTTCATAGTGCTGCTCGACAATTTTTTGATCCATCGCATGTAGCGTTGTTTCTGGCACGGTAATACTGATCCGTGCCAATTTTTGTTTAGGCACGATGTTGATCCTTGGGTTGATATTGGGAAGACTGTTTAATGTGAAAGCCTGCACGTACGCTGAGCAGCTCAACCAGAAAGTGAAGCCATGGATGCATTTTTTTATTTGATGTCGGATTGTTCATGTGCATCTCCTGTGGATATTACAAAACCAGAATTTCGTATTACTTAGGAAAATGCAGAAAGCGTGCCAATTTTTAGTTATTTGGATGAGGTAAATAAACTTGCTTAAAAGGGCGAAAAAAAGCCCCATAACATTGAAATGGGGCTTGTTCTAAAGCAAAAGTAAGTTTTGTATTTCACCGGTTTATTCCATTTTGATTGCTCATGTCCTTGCTATTCTTTTTATACATGAATGGTTAACCGATGTTTGTGATTATGAGTGATCAAGTGTATTGCTCTCCTCTATTTATATTGTATATAAATAAATGCATTAAGCGTGCCACAATATACAAATAGAATAGATTTAAGCAGAATGCTTGTGAAATTAATTACATACGCAAAAAGAGGCAAAACAAGAATGATTTACTTTTTTAAGTGTGCCTAAAAAATAGGCCATTTTGCACCATTGGGGTTCGAGGGTGCATCAAAGTGTGGCTGAAAGATGATTTAGCAATGGCAAGCACTTCCAGAAAATTTTTTCACATCTTTTTATAAATGGTATCCCTGCGGTCTACATCTAAAACCAAAACTACAATTTTTGAATCGATGACTTGATAGACCAAACGGTAGCCTGCCGATCTAAGTTTCACTTTATATAAATCAACAGAGCCACTGAGTTTGTTTTTCGGGATTTTGGGGTTATCTAATATTGTTTCGAGCTTACGAATGAACTGTTCTGCGATTTGCGGATTCAGCTTATCAAACTTTTTAAGCGCGGTTTTTGTGAACTCGAGCTCGTAGGTCATCTAGGCTTACCTTTACAGTGTCTTCTGTTTGCGCTTCTTCGGCTAGTATCAATAGTTCTTTGTCTTCAATCAGATCCATCAGGCGTTCATACATATCCGCAGGTACGCAATAGAATGCTGGATTATTACGATTAAGGATGGCAACTGCTTCACCAAAGCCGTTATTGACCACTTCCATTGGGTTCTTTTTTAGGTCTGATACGCTTGCGACAAAGCGTGAATGGATAATATTGTTCATCTTGGCGATGTCCTAGACATGTAAACAATAGTCAAATGATAACCAATTTAAATATCTTTTAAAAGACCTGTTATTAGGTCTTTTAAATCATTCAATTGTTCTTAAATAAATTGCCCAATAGGTTCTCTCTAATATTTCTTGTATATGTTGATTTACACCTTTTATTTCACATAAGTCATTCAATCTTAAAAAATGTTGTCTCAAACCTGTGTACTCAAGATTAGATACAACAATATCTACCGCTAAATCACAATAATTGGTATCAAGCCAAGATATTAAGACTTCAAATGCTTCAACAATACTCCATCCTTGATCAACACAATCATGAAGCCATCTATCTGACCAAATAATTCTGCCTTCTTGAAGTTCTTCACTAAGCCTTTTAGTACTTATTTTTAAGGAATATTGGCTATCATCAGCAATTAGAGGTTCTATAATTTCTTGTGCAAAATTTTTCCACCCATTTTTAAGACAAATTTGGTACAAATTCATTTTAGCTAGATCATCAAAATATTGAATATATGGCTTTATTGCTAGAATTTGTTGATCACGATAGATTCCTTTACGACCTTCAGTTTTAAAGCCCCAATGATGATTAAAGTATTTAAAAACTTCTTGTAAATTTCTCTCTTGGATTGAGTTATGCACTAACGAACATAATTTATCAGTACCAACTAAAAGTGCTAGCTGAATAAAAATATTATATTGATTGAGCTTATCCCAATGTTTTTTTAATAAAGTTTCTGCTTTCTCTATAGAGAATTTTTCGAATATTTCAAATAGCATCCAATAATTATCATCATTGATGGTCAACATATGATCTTCAAAGATTTGTTCAAATTTGTCATGCCACATATAGCGAGTTGCTTGCCACCAATATGTGGAATCATTATTTTTAATTTTATCTATTAACTGATCGACTATGCTCAAATCCCTATATTTTGCTTTTGCCATTAAAACGCTATCATATATTTCATCTTCACTTAAAATGGTTTGAAGTGTAGGTAGATCCCCCTCACTAGGACTGCTAATCCATATAGCTAAAGCATGTTTACGAGCACAAGAATCATTTTGATTATTTATAAATATTTCTTTAAGTCTATCCTTTGAAGGCTTAGATAATAATTGACCTTCTTTAAAAGCACGACTCACATCGTCAGCTATCTGTCCCCATGTATGAAATCCTCTTCTATCCCAATCTGCTAATTTTTTAACTTGGGCTTCTAATACATCAGGATGATCAACTAATCTCAATAAATACAAAATATAATTTTTTAAACCACTCGTCTGAGCCCAATTTAGTAAATAATGGATAGTAGACTCTGTTGGTAAATAATTTTTAAATTTAAAGTCCAAAGAGTACATTGTGAATGAATTTTTAGGTGATCTCTGATACTGATCTTGCTCTTCTGATAAGTTATTCCAATAGTTTAAAACTGAATCTAGTAAATATACTGATTTTTCATCACAGATTCTTGATAGCACCCAAAATACAAGAAGGTAATCTTTTTCTTCATCTTTAATGTTGTCTATAGCAATCGTTACCGAATCTAAATACTCTACATCTCCAATGTATCCTATGATTATAAATAGCGAATGAAGAGTTGAAACTTTAGTATTTTGATCTTTAAGAATTTCAAATAACTTATTTTTTAAGCCATTTTTATATTTTTTTACTATGAAATTTATAACTAAATGAATCTGCGGATAGTTTATTTCAAAAGGAAACAATCTTATCCAATGAATACCATCACTTAAATTTCCATTTTTAAAGCCACATTCATAATACAAATCATGGCGATCTTTTTTAGGATAAAGTTTAAGCAATTCTAGAATTGAGGTGTGTACCAATTCATTTAGAACCGTAAGTGATTTATAACGTAATGTACTCTTCGATAGCTTATGATTTTCTTGATTATTCAACCAATTTGAAATGACTTTTATGCAAGTATCAATATATTCAGAATTGTCTTTGATAGCATAATAGTAAGCATATATTCCTATTAAAAAATTATGCTGAGTAAGTAATTCAAGTCTTTCAATGTTTAATAAGGATAAATAACAGGATAGTCCCAATGCTTCTGAGAAATAGGGATCAGTCAAAAATTCTAAATATTCATCTTTTTCTAAAAAATCCTGTATAGCTTGAGCCATGAGCAGAAATTTAATCTTGTCATGACGAAAGATAATAATATTTTGTTCATCAAGTCTTATAATTTGTCCATCATCGAGTATATTCCGTAGATCTGACCTTTCCTCGCGATCTAAAAATCCAGATAATTGACTTATATTGATTTTATCAATCTTATTTAAAACCAAATATGAAATACTTTTTGAAAGAGTTATTTCAAGATCATTACAAAATTTTTCTTTTGCATATGCAATATTTTCTAGTGTTGTTGAAATAAATTTTTCAATAATTTTATCATTTTTTTTAGTTTCCTTAAAATCAACTAAAGCCAAAAGCAAGGGATCATTGCCAACGTTCCTTGCAATACTTTTTAATGTCAACTCATCAATATTTAGGTTTTCTGATTTACATCTTTTTTGTAATGCCTCTAATGCTTGCTCATCTGTGTAATTATCTAAATAAATATATGAAAATCCGTTTTTAGATAGTTCTTCTTTGAGCTTGAGTGAAAGTATGCTTAGTTTTTGATACCAAACAGGACACAAGATATTTATTCTTTTTTCATTGCTTGCCCATGAGCTAATTTTTTCAATTAGTTGTTCGGTATTATTTATATTGTTAATATCCTCAATTAAAATGATTAAAGGGTTTTCCACAGAACATAAATCTAAAGCCTTTCTACCACATCCTTTAATTAAGCGACCTGAATATCTCTGTAGCTCTTTTTCAATAGCTTCATCTAAGTTTAAAGAATTTTGTATGTTTTCTTCCCTCAATACTAAAATCGGATGCCCTTTATCTAACTTTTTTAGAATAAAGTTCGTACAAATAGTAGTTTTACCTGAACCAGAGGTTCCAATTACTAAATTCAAATTTTGAAATTTTATGTCATCACGTTCAACGAATAAGTCTTGTTTAAAATTAAGATGTACAGTACTTAAAGTGCCTATTCTTAAGAGTTCTTCATGAGATAGAACAGTAGGCAAAACACCAAAATATTTATGACGAATTGTTTGACCATTCGGATCAATATCTAAAAATGAAGAAATTCTAGAGTTTGACCATATTTCTAATTCAATATCATGTTGTGAAGCAAGCTGATGTGCTTTTATACGTATTTCTTGAGGCTCATCACTATTACACATCAAGGCTAACCTTGCTTTTAAATCAGGATTTCCTTGCCTAATTTTAACTAACTCTTTAATTGCTTTTACTAAGTCACCATCACTTCCTGTGGGTTTACTACCTTTTTTTCTCGGTGTAACTGTGTCTAAATCTCTCAACCATTTGGTTTCTAAATCATTACGTGATGTTGTTGTATGTGCTACTGCAACAACCTTTGCTTCGCCGTTGACATAACACCAACCTACATTATCCAATGGTGCTTTAATTGTTTTACCTTGCGGATTCATACCCTGATGAGAAATACTCTTATAAATCTCAGGTTCAGCAAATCTAAGCACATCAGATGCTAATCTTTCGAATAATCCTGCATCAGTAATATTTGCTAGAGCACTATTGGTTTCATTCATAGTCTGGATTTGAATAATTCATATATTTTTCATTAGTATAATAAAAAACCGCCCTAACGGACGGTCTTTTTTATTTCCACTTAATTAAGCCACTGGCGCCAAGGTAAACAATACCTGCCCCGTTTTCACCGTTTGCCCTTTCTCAATGGTAATCGCATCGACTCGCATACGCTCAGGCGCAATAATTGGAATCTCGATCTTCATTGCTTCAATCACCGCAAGCGTTGCACCTTCTTCCACAATATCGCCCGACTGACATTCAATTTTCCAAATTGAACCCGGCATGTGCGATTCCACTGCACAACCACCTTCAGGCACTTCAACGCCTTCACCATCATCCACCGTATCTAGGCTTTCAGAGACATATTCTGCAAGTCCTGCTTCATGCCAACGACGGCGCTCTGCATCAAAGTTAGCTTGTTGCACCGCTTTAAAGGCACAAATAGATTCTTGATTTTCGATTAAGAAGTCATTGTATTCTTTCAGATTCAATACACCTTCTTCAATCCGCAGTTTTAAACGACCTGCTTTAAAGTCTTCACGCATGTGCATCAACTCGGACTCAGACACTTCATAAAACTTAATCTGGTCAAAGAAGCGCAATAACCACGGCATACCTTGTTCAAAGTCGGGGTTTTTACGGTAGCGTGACCACATTTGCGACGTACGACCGACAAACTGATAGCCACCCGGACCTTCCATGCCATAGACACACATATAGGCACCGCCAATACCCACGGCATTTTCAGGTGTCCATGTACGCGCAGGATTATATTTAGTAGTCACCAAACGTTGACGTGGATCAAGCGGAGTTGCTACAGGTGCACCCAAATACACATCGCCCAAGCCCATCACCAAATAACTGGCGTTATAGACCACATCTTTCACCGCTTGTTTATCTTTCAAGCCATTAATACGGCGGATAAATTCGATATTGTCCGGACACCACGGCGCGTCACTTCGTACCGTTTGTACATAACGCTCAGTTGCCAATTGAGTTTGTGAATCTTCCCAAGCCAGCGGTAAATACACGGTACGCGATGGCACTTCCATTTCGGTTACATCAGGTAATTCTGCTTCTGCGACCTGCAACAGGCGCAATAAATCCAGTTGATCGAGTTTTAATGAATCAAAATGAATTTGCAATGAACGAATACCCGGTGTCAGGTCAATAATGCCTTGAATGTTTTGATCTTTGACCCATTGCATCAGCGCATGAATACGGAAACGCAGGTTTAAATCTAAAACTAACTCGCCATATTCCACCAACATATAGTTGTTACCGGCAGGACGATACACCACATCAGGCGTGCCATTTTGACCTTTTAGGGTATCTAAAATGGCAGATTTCAGTGTGCTGATTTCAGGATAGAACGATTCATCAAAGGTGACTGCTTGTGTATCTTGAGCAGTTAATTGCGCATGATATTTTTCATTCAGCAATTTGGCTTGATGGTAGCTCACAGGCACAAATTTAACTTTATCACCGGCTTTGAGCTGACCCAATTTCCATAATTCAGAATTGATCACCACCGCAGGGCACACGAAACCGCCCAAACTTGGACCATCTGGCCCGAGAATAATCGGCATATCGCCAGTAAAGTCGATCGCGCCAATGGCATAGGCATTGTCATGAATATTGGATGGATGCAGACCGGCCTCACCGCCGTCTTCACGTGCCCATTCAGGTTTTGGTCCAATCAAACGAATACCGGTACGGCTTGAGTTAAAGTGAATCTCAAAGGTGTTGGCAAAGAAAGTATCAATGTCGTTTTTGGTAAAGAAATCAGGTGCACCATGTGGACCATACATCACCGCAATTTCCCAAGTATTTGAGAATGTTGGGATTTGATCTTCATTTAATGCTTTCACTTCATCGGATGTAAATGCCGTGATTGGAAGCATATCGCCAATCAATAAATTACGCCCTGCATGACCACCAAACTGACCTAAGGTAAAAGTCGCTTGTGAGCCTAAATATTCAGGCACATTCAGACCACCTTTAATGCCGATATAAGTACGGCAACCTGTGGCGATCTTGCCACATTTGAGTACCTGACCTTTGCGCACATTCACAGTCTGCCACATCGGGACAGACACACCATCCAACGTCGATGGCATATCACCACCTGCCAATACAATTTGACTATCACAATGGAATTTTAAGCTTGGGCCTTGCAAGGTACATTCGAGCCCTGCGGTATTTGGTGCATTGCCTAACAGTTGGTTCGCAACATTTAAAGACAGCGGATCAATCGCACCTGATGGCGGTACGCCGACATCCCAATAGCCCAAACGGCCTGTGACATCTTGCACGGCGGTTTGAATGCCTGCTTGAAGGACTTCAATCTTTTGGGTTTTCCACTCAAAGGTATTTAAGAAGCGTGTGGTTTGCGTGCCTGCTTTAAAGATCTCACCCTCAATAATGTTTTGCAGATATTCAAGATTGGTTTCAATGCCGGCAACCGAAGTTTTAGCCAAAGTATCCGTCATGGCTTGAATGGCAGAATCACGAGAATCGCTTGTGACGATAATTTTGGCAATCATCGGGTCATAGAACGACGAGACATTGGAGCCGGTTTCTACCCAAGTTTCATTACGGGCATTGGCATCAAATTCAACGTGAGTCAAAAGTCCAGCACTTGGTTGAAAGTTTTTGATTGGATCTTCAGCATAAAGACGCACTTGAATCGAATGACCTTGAGACTCAAGTGTTGATGTAGGTGCAACCCAATCGCTACTGCCTAAAGTCACCATCCATTCAACTAGATCGACACCAAACACTTGTTCAGTGACGCCATGTTCCACTTGTAGACGGGTATTCACCTCCAAAAAATAGAATTCTTGTGTGTCGGTATCCATCACGAATTCAACAGTTCCTGCCGAACGGTAGTTCACCGATTGCATCAATTGAATCGCGACATTTTGGATGTAGGCACGTTGTTCATCGTTTAAGTGTGGTGCAGGCGTTTCCTCAATGACTTTTTGGTTACGACGTTGCACCGAACAATCACGCTCGCCCAGTGCTAGAACTAAACCGTTGCCATCACCAAAGATTTGCACTTCGATATGACGAGCATTTTGTACGAATTTTTCTAAGTAAAGGCCTGCATCTTTAAAGTTGGCTTGCGCTAAATAAGACACGGTTGCATAAGCTTCTTTCAGCTCCTCCGCATTCCACACCAAACGCATGCCAATACCACCACCACCTGCGGTACTTTTCAGCATCACAGGATAGCCAATACGCTCAGCCTCAAGCAGGGCTTCAGCTTCATCAGCCAATAATTGGCTACCTGGCAATAACGGTACATTGGCTTGAATTGCCAATTCACGTGCAGTGTGTTTCAGACCAAATGCTTTCATTTGCTCGGCATTTGGGCCCAAGAACACAATGCCTTGTGCTTCACAGAGATTACAGAATTCGGCATTTTCAGACAGGAATCCATAGCCCGGATGAATCGCTTGCGCACCGGTATGTTTGGCCACTTCTAAGATTTTATCGACATTCAGATAGCTTTGGCTTGCAGGTGCATCACCAATAAAGACGGCTTCATCAGCTAAAGTCACATGCAAGGAATCACGATCTGCTTCCGAATACACCGCAACCGATTGGATGCCTAATTTTTTAAGGGTACGGATGACACGACAAGCAATTGCACCACGGTTGGCGATGAGAACTTTATTAAACCCATATTTTAAAGTCATAGTCTTATACCTCGCCTTCACGGACAATCAGTTGAATTTTTGTTGGGTTATAGGCATTACATGGGTTATTCAGTTGTGGGCAGTTTGAGATCAACACAATCAAATCCATCTCAGCTTTAATTTCCACATATTTGCCCGGTGCAGAAATCCCATCATCAAATTTCAGGTGACCATCTGAAGTTACAGGTACATTCATAAAAAAATTAATATTTGGACCGATATGGCGCACATTCAGACCATGCTTTTTCGCAATCGGATGTTGTGACAATGCAATCATGAAATTGTTACGGCAACTGTGCATTGGATATTTATCATGCGCATAACGGACCGTATTACTTTCACATGAACATGCACCGCCTAAAGTGTCATGGCGACCGCAATTGTCATCATTAATGGTGGCGATTTTATTGCCAAAGTTAGTATATAAAGTTGTGCCTTTTTCGAGATAAATTTGACGGTTCATCGCCAAAGTATCGGTTGCGCTATAACGCTCTTCAGGGTTATGTGCGGAAATAAATAAAGTATCAACCGCCTGGTTGCCTTCAAGGTCAACAATACGGAAATACTGGCCTTTTTTGACTTCACACATCCATGCTTCACCGGCAGGACAAACTTCGCTAAGTACTGATTTTTCTAGATTTACGAGTGCAGTCATGATCATTCCCCTTAAGCAGTTAAAGCGTAGTAGCGGTTATTATTTTGAAACGCACGCTGATTTTGCGGGCATGAGTCACGGCAGACATCGGTGTCGCCTAAAGGCAGTGCTTTAAAGAGTGAGAGCTGAATATCGGCTGGTGCATATTCATTAGAATTGTCGAGTGCATGTGGTGCGCTGGATAAAAACACCAAACAATCCATTTCAAAGCGTAGTTCAATCACTTGATCGGTATTATCAGATACGACATAAGACAAGTTGCCGTTGTCATCCGGTGCAACTTTTGAAAATAGGTTTAAGCTACTACTAAGATCCGTCGCCGATAAGCCAAATTTGGTCATCTCTAAAAGCAAGCTGTCTTTACCGTTGCGGTACATGTCGTTGCGGGCATCCTGGAAGGTCTTCGTGCCAAACTGTGCTCCAATTTGCGGTGCGGTACTTGGCGCACAAAAAGCATCATTCCAACCGTGGTCATCTTTGACAATCGAGATCATCGCACGTCCTAAATCAGACGCTAAAATATGCCCTGTACTTAAAAATGCCGTGTGTTGTGCTTTTAAGCTGTCTGGCATGTTGTAGGCTTCAAGCTTATCTTCGCTATTCACACAAAACAGTGAAACATTGGCATTTGCGCCTAAAGATTTAAGTTGTAAAACTGCGCCACGCTGGATGCGTGCTGACCAGTGGTGTCCACCCGGTAAACGTTCAGTCCAGAGGACTTGATCTTCGTGATAAGTAGTTGTGCTCATATGCATCCATCCCAATCTTGTACGGTTTACCTCCCGGGCTTTTATCCCTCCGTGTAGCTTGAGCTTGAAACTTAAGCCGTGAACTCTCGGTCGCAGACCTACATGAATCTTCATGTATCGGAACCCTAGATCACTTTATGATGATGTAGATAGATGCAAAGGACGTGCCAAACTGGTAATACTATTTTTTATATTCGTAATACTTTTTTTGAGATGGAACTGATCACTTCAGGTGCAAGGCTCTGAAAAAGGCATCAAGATGTACCAAAATAAAAAAATCCCGGCTTGTACCGGGAATTGTAAAATCTAGAGATGAGAACTCAATCAAACTATTTAAGCGGTAGAGTTATTTACTTAAAATTTCATGCAGCATATTACGTAGCCATTGATGGCTGGTTTTATGATGACAGGACATATGCCAATACTGCTTTACAGAATAGGTGGGGAACGCAATCGGTGCTTCAAAAATCTTAAGATTGCCACGTGATAATAAAACTTCACTCAAATAATAAGGCACGGTCGCAATCGCATCGGTTTCCTGTACCACCAGTCCTACCCCCAGATAACTTGGCAGACGCATTAGAATGTCACGCTTGAGTTCCAGATTCAGCAATTCATTTTCAATATGGTAATGCCCCATCCCGGCATCAATATCGATATGGGTTTCACGTAAATACTCTTCGGCCGTGATGCTATCACCCGTGAGCCGCGGATGGTCTTTCGCTGCGATCACTACATAATATTGCTCAAACAGTTTCTGCTGATAAAAGCCATTCTCCAGATTTGGCAAGAAGCCTAAAGCCAGATCAATCTCACCATTGGCCATCTGATAACTGGTTTCCGAGGTAATCGGACGCACATTCAGACGGATATGGGATGCATGCTGCTTCAGATACTGGGAAATTTTTGGCAATAACACCAGATGGGATACATCGGTCATCGCCAGTGTAAAGCGCTGCTGTGAAGTGACCTGATCAAAATTGATCGTAAAATTATTGATTGCTTCAACTTTGCTCAGTGCTTCGCTGACCAAGGGAAAGAGCTGTTTGGACAGGTCTGTCGGCAGCATTTCATTGCCAATACGTAAAAATAAAGGATCACTATAATGCTGGCGAATTTTATTCAGCAGATTGCTCACCGCTGGCTGGCTCATATCTAAATGATCGGCTGCCTGAGATACGTTTTTAAATTTATAGACATAATAAAAAATACTGAGCAATTTACAGTCAAGTTCAAACACAGAAACACATTTCCTTTAACTTTCTCCTCATTCGGACAGGTCTTTCATCCGCATAAGTTCATTTATGGTCAGATTAAAATATAACACTTCGCCACTATTTTCAGGATTAAACTCGCTGTAATTTTCCGTAAATAAATACTTTTAACAGGTGAATAAATCCATTAAAAAGTCCCTTAGCGTAAAATTTCCAGCCCGGTTTGCTCAGGTCAGTTAAACATTTAAATCGTATGCGATATACTCAGCCCCACCGAATAAATGGTAAAAATACAGAGAAATCTTATATGTTTCAGGATAAAAAGCTGGTCTGTTTTGATCTAGATGGTACGTTGATTGATTCTGTAGGCATCTGGAATCAGGTAGATGCAGCCCTGATTGATGAGCTCTCCAACAGAAAAGTCGATTTACATGAGATTCAGATTCAGCAACAGCGCGATCTTCAACTTACCGCCTTGAGACATATGTCAGATCCTTATCTGGAATATTGTGGATTTTTAAAAGAACAATACGGTTTTGAACCAGCTAAAAAAGAAGTAAAAAATCGTCGTTATAGTATTTCCCGACATTTTCTTGATTATATCGTCGAGTTAAAACCTCAGGCAGACCTCCTGATTCAGGCTTTAAAACAGCAACAGATATCACTGGCTTTGACCACCACCACCAGTTTATTCAATGTACAGCGCTATCAGGATAACAATCGAAATATTAATTCTAAAATCAGCTTTGATGAGGACTTTTCCTTGATTCTCACCCGTGAAAATGTCCAGAACATTAAACCTCATCCCGAAGTTTATCTGAATGTTTTGCAAGCCTTTAACCTTCGACCTGAGGAATGTCTAATTATTGAAGACTCTCTAGTCGGTGTAGAAGCAGCAAATCATGCGGGCATCGAGGTAGTGGCAATTTATGACCAGTACTCCGCTCATGAAATAGATTTGATCAAAGCCAAAGCAAATTATTATGTCGAAGATTTTGCTGAATTATTAAGTTTCGTTCCATAAAGCATTCCTAAAAAAGATGTCATGCTCTGTCCTTTCACATGACATCTTTGATTTTATCTTGTGCGTAAAATTCTCGCTGACTATTTGGCTTTTTTATAGATTGAGCCTGAACCGACCAGATTTCCGGTTTTCTCATCGATTGCGAAATCGACCATACCTGCACCTGCATTCAACTGAAGCATGCCATTTTCGTTCACTGCAGCGGGCATTGGATTCTTTTTCTCGGTTTTACCGGTTTCCTTATCTTTGATCGTATTGGTAATCAGATAATTTTCACCATTTTTAGAAATAACCAGAATATTTTCAAGTTTTGGATTTTCCACGGTGTTTTTCCAATTGCCCTGATAATCTGGTGCGGGTGCTTCAGTGGTGTTACAAGCAGTTAAAAGCACTAATAATGGGATTGCTGAAAAATATTTAAGATGTTTCAAAACTGAGACCTTGAGTGTAACGACGCGGCCATTATAGAGAGAAGCCTTTAGAGCTGAAGCAGGTTGTTGTAGGCAAAGCGTTTCAGCAGTACTGGATCTGTTTTGCTTTCGTCATTTTTTGAAATCTGTATCCATATTTTATTCATAAACAGGATTATTCTAATGATATTGAATCTGATAAAGGTCAAAAAAAAATTCCTCAATAGACCATCCAAATCTATTGAGGAGTACCAAAATGGTGAATAAGTAAAGCTTAAAAATTATGACAATAGTTTCGCTTTAAAGTAGTTGAATACAGATTTGGCAGCATGGGTTTTTTCAACCACCTGCTCAGTCCAGTGATTCGGTAGAGAACATTTAGCCAGACCTACCCACACTGTAGAAAACTGTTTCATGAAGCTGGCTTCGTTATAGTGAATACCATATTCTGCACAGAGCGCTTTGATTTTTGGCGCAACCTGCGCATAGCGATTGGCGGGCATGTCCGGGAATAGATGATGCTCAATCTGATGACTCAAATTACCACTCAAGATATGTAGCCAAGTTGTTCCACTAAAATTGCTCGAACCGCGAATCTGGCGTAAATACCACTCGGCACGGGTTTCATTGTCGGTATTGTCCATTTCAAAGGTTTCAGCATCTTCAGTGAAATGACCGTTAAAAATGACGGCAGAAGCCCATAGACTGCGAATCACATTGGCCACTGCATTTCCGGTAAATACCGGAATGGCATTTGGCCCGGCAATGATCGGGAAAAATACATAATCTTTTAACACCTGACGGCGCATTTTTTGGCGCAAAGGTGCTGCTTCTTCCCAGACTTCTTTCCAGGTCTTTGTTTCATAAGCAATCACATCTTCCAGATGCAGGCGTTGCAAGCCAACATACCATTCGAAAAACACCATTAACTGAATGCCCAGTGGAATATTGAACAGGAAACGTGGTTCCCACTTTTGCGATTCACTGACCCGAATCAGACCATAACCGACATCATGATCCATTCCGACGATATTGGTATAGGTATGATGAATATAGTTGTGCGTGTATTTCCAGTCATCGCCGGTTGAAATCGTATCCCAATCATAGGTCGCACCGTTCAGACTCGGATCGTTCATCCAGTCGAACTGGCCATGCATGACATTGTGACCGAGTTCCATATTTTCCACGATTTTGGAAAGACCGAGCAGACCTGTCCCCGCCAGCCATACCGGTGGCAACCAACCGGCAAACATCAGCATGCCGCGTGAGGCAATTTCGCTATAGCGGACAAAGTTGCGGATTTTATAAATATATTCGGCGTCTTTTTCCCCCAGATCATCCATGACCTTGCGGCGGATTGCATCGACCTTGGCACCGAATTCCTCAATCTGTTCCGGACTGAGAAATTGGCTTTTGCTATGTCGTTTAAAATCAATTTGCATATTCATGGGAGCACCTTCTTATAGTTTAATTAATGGCTTATCAATAGTTTATAGATTAATCACCACAGGACTCACTGCCTGAGAAATGCACAGTTTGATCTGGGTATTATTACCATGATCAATTTCACCAGTCAGGACATTTCGTACCGAACCACTGACCTTGGTACAGGAACAGGTATTGCAGATACCCATTCGGCAACCATGTGCTGGTCGCAAGCCGGATTTTTCGGCACTTTCCAGTAAATTGGACTGTGCCTGAAACTCTTGCTGCGATCTTAAAAACTGTACCGGCTGTGCTTTAATTTTTTCATCGATTACAATCTGGAAATATTCCGAATGAAAATTGGATTTCAAATCCAGTTTATCAACGATGCGAAGTGCGGCCTTCATCATCCCGGCGGAGCCACAAGCATAAATTTTTCGTTCTGCAAAGTCTGGCACCAGCTTTTGTAATAAGCTCTGCGTCAGATGCTGCTGGTGTTCCACGGTATTGAAATGGTGATATTTCAAGTTTGGATGCATAAGAGCCAATGTTTTCAGTTCAGCATGAAAGGCATCATCTCGAGTGAAATAAATCAGGTCGATCTGTTCCAGAGACTGAATGACTGCTTTTTGCAGCAAGGAGTAAATGGCGGTAATACCACTACCTGAAGCCAGGAATAAAATCGGCTGGGTGGATTTTTGCAATGTGAACTCACCTTGGGGCTGAGATATTTCAACCACCGCACCAATTTGCATCAGACTTAAGGCACGTGACACTTTACCCTGCTGTTTAACCGCAATGATCAGATCACCATTTTTCAATACCGTCACCACAGAATAATGTCGCTGATGTCGTATGCCATCGAGTCTAACAGTCACTGCAATATTCTGGCCGGCCTGAAATGACTTGGCTTTAAAATTATGATTTGGACGTAAGTGAATTTTGAAAAAGTCAGGGCTGATGGCTTGAATGCCCATAACGGCAGCCTTAACTTTTTTAATTGCCCAGGTTGGATGGATTTTTTCACCAATAAAATCAATGAAATCTTCCCGGATCCAATGCGGCTGATAGGTTGGCATGCTTGTCATTTTTATCCCCTTATCCGCAGACAGTTTTATTAATGTACAACTGTCTAATTATTATATTGCTCAGGATAAAGAATTCTCACACTCAGACCATGTCAATACAGGTCAAATTATGTGCCTAAGCCATATAATATGACTTTTTGTCGGACAATATCATCTAAAAGTATCGATCAAAGCGATATGGATTGAGAAAAAGCATTTTTAAACAGACAACGCTGCTTAGCCTGTACATAAAAAAACTGATCTCTATTCGAGATCAGTTTTTTGACTTCATGTAGGAATTTTCAGATTAAATGACGCTTTAACCTGCTGCCTGCTCCAAAAGAATAGTCCCATATAATTCACGCAGATCTTTTTTCAGCATTTTACCAGTACCACTGAGTGGAATCGCATCAACAAATACGACTCGGTCTGGAATCTGCCATTTGGCTACCTTGTCTGCATAATATTCCAGCAGATCAATCTCACTTAGCTGGCTGTCCGGCTTTTTAATGGCAATCAATACCGGGCGCTCATCCCATTTAGGATGTTGGGCGGCAATTACGGCAGCCATCGCAATTTCCGGATGTCCCATGGCAATATTCTCCAGTTCCACCGATGAAATCCATTCTCCGCCAGACTTGATTAAATCTTTAGAACGGTCACTGAGTTTCATAAAACCATCCTGATCCAGCGTAGCAATATCGCCGGTATCAAACCAGCCATCTGCAGTTAGTGCTGATTCTTCCTTGCCGAAATAATGGCTGATGACCCAATGCCCTTTGACCTGTAAATTTCCTGTGGTCTGTCCATCACGTTCAATTTCATGCGTCCCTTTTTCTGCATCGGTCAAACGTAGGTCAACCCCGAATGGCGGACGGCCTTGAGACAGACGAATCTGTAATTTTTCTTCATCAGACAGATGCAAATGTTTGGTCTTGAGCTGATTCGCTGTACCTAATGGACTGATTTCTGTCATGCCCCAGGCATGGATCGTTTCACAATTAAACTGTTCTTTGAAAGCTCTTAGCATGGCCGGTGGACATGCCGATCCACCTACTACATTCCGTTTTAGGCTTTCCAGTTTGGAGCCTGACTGGTTTGCGGCGGCAATCAAACCCTGCCAGATGGTCGGCACACCAAGTGCTACCGAAACCTGATAAGTATCAATCAGGTTGACCAGACTGGCGCCATCCAGACCCGGTCCAGGAAGAACCAAGGTGCATCCGACCATTGCAGCCGCATACGGCGTGCCCCACGCATTTACATGGAACATAGGCACCACAGGCAACATAATGTCGGCAGCCGAGACATTTAAGGAATCAGGTAAAATGATGGCATAGCTATGTAATACCGTAGAGCGATGGCTAAACAGCACACCTTTGGGATTGCCCGTGGTTCCTGATGTATAACACAGAGAGCTTGCCGAGTTTTCATCAAGTGTTGGCCACTCGAAATCTGCATTTTGGCCGGCAATCAGATCATCATAAAATTGTACTTCTGGTATCGCTTCTCTAACTGCCGGATCAGCTGCATCCAGACAGATAAAATGCTCGACTGAGCTCAACAGCGCTTTCACGGCTTTAATTAAAGGGACAAATGTTTTATCGAACAGCACCACGCGATCCGCAGCATCATTCATAATAAAAATCAGCTGTTCCGGAAATAAGCGCGGGTTAATGGTATGACAGACCAGGCCACTGCCAGAAATGGCATACCAGGACTCTAAATGGCGATGATTATTCCAGGCAATAGTCGCGACCCGATCTCCCTGCGCTAAGCCGAGTTGTTGTAATGCATTGGCAAAACGTTTCGAGTTTTGGTGAATTTCTCCCCAATTGGTCACTGTAATACTGGTATCGGTATTTTTGGAAATTACCTCGGTATCGGCATGATAGCGTCCTGCATGTTCAATCATGCTGCTGATCAGTAAAGGCTGAAACATCATATTTCCGAGCATTCTCCACTCCTTTGTGCTTGTTATTGGTCCGTATTTGCGTATCGTTGTTATAGTTGCATGATGGCTCGGTCTGAAACCGTAACTTACTTTTTATCATCATGTGGATTGAATTTAGCAAGGAAATCTAACTTTGTAAGTATCGAATTGTGACAAATTAAGCCAAGTGACTGAGGCGTATAAAAATGGGAATATGATTTATCTAGAGATAAAATTTCCACAGAAAATTTGAGACCTGATTTTCACTTTAATTGTCTTGCATCAAGACTCAAGCTTAAAAATAGAATGTCAATAATCCTATTCCTCCCTTTTGTTATATTAAGCATCCTAAAATATGCTATAAATCAAAATAATTAGAACAGTTTTAGTTCAAGAAAGTATATGTATAAGTCTGAAAAACTGGCACAAAATATTCGTCAGATGATTGAAAATGGCGTATGGAAGGCACATGAAAAATTACCTTCACTTCGCGAACAGACCCAATTATCTGGTTATAGCCTGATGACTGTACTCAATGCTTATCAGGAACTTGAAGCGCAAGGGCTGCTCTATGCCAAAGACAAATCGGGCTATTACGTTGCAGAACACACTCAAGCTCTGCTCAATAGCAAACAGTCCGCCCAGATTGGTTTAAATCCTAAAATTCAAATCAATTCGGTGGTATTTAATTATTTAAAATCGACTCAGTCAGCAGAGATTGTGCCTTTTGGTTCTGCCTTTCCCAATGCAGAGCTGTTATATAACGCCAAATTTATGCAGATTCTGGCGCAGCAGGCCAAAAGAAAAAGCAGTTATAACAACCAGAATCATATGCCGCCCGGCAATCAGAACTTGCGGCAACTGATTGCTAACCGTTATCAATTACAAGGAGTTACCTGCAATCAAGATGACATTGTCATTACATCCGGTGCACTAGAAGCATTGAATCTGTCTTTACAGGCCTTAACCCAACCCGGTGATTTTATTCTGCTACAGCAAACCATATTTTATGGTGCCTGGCAGGCAGCCGAGCGTCTGGGATTACAGGTGATTACGATTCCGGAACATCCACAGTTTGGCTTTGATCTGGAATCATTTGAACAGGCTTTAAAACAGTACCCGATTAAGGTGTGCTGGCTGATGCTGAATGCTCATAATCCGATTGGTTTTACCGTCATTTCTGAAATCAAACAGAGAATTGCGGAACTCTTGTATGAATATCAGGTGTATTTAATCGAAGATGATGTTTATCAGGAACTAAATTATGGTTCATCCAAACCGTTACCGGTTAAATATTTTGATCGGCATCAGATGGTTTTGCACTGCGCCTCATTTTCGAAAACGCTGGGGATGGGTGCACGCGTCGGTTGGGTGTATGCCGGCCCATTTTCCGATGCCATTCAGCACTTACAGCTCATGAGCACTTTAACGGTCAGCCCCTTACTGCAAAATGCACTGGTCGAGTTTATTTCACATCATCATTATGAAAAACATTTGCGGCATTTAAGGCAGCATCTGGAAAAATATAAAAAGAAATTTTATCAAGAACTTAAAGCACGTTTGGGAAGCATCTGTGAAATTTACTATTATTCCAGTGGTTATTTTCTCTGGATTGAATTACCTAAAGAAGTCGATGCCCAGCAGCTCTATGAACAATTGCTGCAACAGCATATTTCAATTGCCCCTGCACTGCTGTTTAAGCCGGAGCCTGCCAGCCAACATTATATTCGCCTGAACTGTTCGTTTGAATGGACAGCCAAGATCGAAAATGCAGTCAATCTACTGACAGAAACCATTCTTCAAAATAGCAAAAGCGCGGATTAATTCATCCACGCTTCTGTTACAGATCAGACGCTTTTATGCAAAGAAGTCTTAGAAATTGTAAATGGCAACCGCATTGATACGGTTATCTTCACCCTTACGACTACTAATCGCATCACCTTCAGTATTTAAGACAGGTCCATAGGCTTCACGCTCACCATAGACATATTCCAAACCAAAACTTAAAGGCTTGGTTGGGCTATAGAAAATATTGGCCCAAGCTTGCCATAAGTCTTTATTGGCTTTAGTTTGATCAACAGCAGCCAAATAACCAGTATCCTGATCAAAATTCATATAGCCATAACCCAATGTACCGCGCAATTTGTCATTAAACTGCTGGGTTAGGCCGACTGAAATTGAATCAAATTCGCTTTGTAATAAATCGCCATTTGCAGCAATCACACCCGTATTGGCATAAGACACAAAGCTGCTATCGCCTTTCACATGGTAATAGTCGGCTTTGAGCGTTGTACCCGGCACAACATCATACTTGGCACCTAAACCTACACCCCATGCCATTTTTTCATCTTCATTGACACGCTTTTCATTCCCCATCGCACGGGCACTGACTGTAAGATTATCAGCAAATTTATGATTTAAACGTGCTGTTAAAGCAGGTAGACGTTGTTTAATACCAGTAATGGTTGCATCTTTAGGATCTTCTACTGCAAATACCAGATTGGTTTCAGGACTGATTGTGCTGGTATAACGAACTTGTGGTGTCCGTTTAATTGAACCGCCAGCGTAAACCAATGCATCTACAGTTTCTGGAATATAATCTGGCACCGCAAAGTTCGACCAGGTTTGACCGATCAACCAGTTGGCATAGCTGATATAAGCATGACGGATACGCAAATTATCAAAGCTTGCGCCGCCCAGAAAATCCACTTCAACTTTACCGCTTAAAGCTTTATCTCCAGCACCGACTGGTGCTTTAAAATCCATGCCTAAACGGGTTGCAGCCAGAGTAGATTTAAATTCATCACTACGCTCACCGACACCTTCTAAAGGTACAGCATTAATCTGGTTATACATACGTGCTGCTGAACCACCTTCAGCCTGATAAGAGGCATCGGCACGAATATTTCCATAAAGATTAAATTCGGCACCACTGGCAATTTTCATGACGGGTTTGCTTGCTGGAGCAGGTGTTGCTGCAACATGTGCAGTGACCACAGCCGTTTGTCTTTGCTGTTGCTCAACCAGTGCGCGTAGAGCCTGAACTTCCTGGCGCAGTTGTTCAATTTCCTGCTGATTCGACTGAGCTGAGGTTTGTGCTTGAGTCGACAAGCTGATGCCCCCTAAACTCATTGCCATCATGCTCATCAGAACTGTGCGTTTGAATGTGATTGTTGGTTGATTAAATAATTGTGTCGTGTTCATCCTAAACTCGCTTTTTATTATGCGTTTCGATTCTAGCAACAGATCACCACCCGTTACGATGGCGATCTATATCATTGGGAATATTATCTTTATTGATTGAAATCTAACTTAATGTGTCGCTTCTTTTGCCAATGGATTCGGCTTCACATCAGGTGTTGCAAGGGCTTGGCCATCTACGGAAGTTTTTAAGTTCACCAGGAAAATTGCCAGCGCAGCGATTACGCCAGGAATCGCAATTGCAAAGAAGTTCATTTGATGCGGTAAATTCATGGTTAATAAAGCACCAGTGAGTACCGGCCCAACAATTGCACCAATACGTCCAATACCTGATGCCCAGCCCATACCGGTAGAACGTACCGTCGACGGATAATACTGCGCCACAAAGGTATAGAGCAGAATTTGTGAGCCAATCGTTGCAGCGCCTGCCACAGCAATCAAGGTATATAGAACGAATTGCGGACTGTTAAATCCAAGCAGAATTAATGCAATGGCACCACATAAGAACATGATAGTCAGCACTTTTTTGATATGGAATTTATCTGCGAGATATCCCCCACCAATGGCACCTACCATACCGCCAATATTCAGTGCGAACAGGAAGATCATACTTGCACCCAGCGAGTATCCTGCCTGAATCATCAGTTTTGGTAACCAGCTACCCAAGGCGTAGACCATCAACAGGCACATAAAGAATGCCAGCCAGAACATAAAGGTACTGAAGCTACGGCCTTGTTGAAAGAGTGCTTTTAATGGCGCCTCATCCCCTTTTTGCACTTCATTCAGTACAAACTGGGTGTCACTAGTGATGACCTGTGTCGGAGAAATTTTCTGAATAATAGTGTGTGCTTGAGCCGTCTGTTGCTTGTTGGTCAGGTACATCAGGGATTCTGGCAGATATTTCCATAGAATCGGCAAGATGAGCAATGGAACGCCTGCAAGCAGGAACATGATTTTCCAACCAAATTGTGGCACCAACCATGCACCGAGTAGCGCAGAAGTCATCCCGCCAATGGCATAACCACTAAACATCAGGGCAACCAGCGTACTGCGGATACGTTTAGGCGCATATTCGGTCATCAATGCCACGACGTTAGGCATGACACCGCCAATTCCAAGGCCAGCCAGGAAACGTAAAATTCCGAATTCGACTGGTGATGTGGCAAAGGCACCGATAAAGGTAAACCCACTAAAAATAGCCACACAGATCATGATGGTTTTTTTACGGCCGAGTTTATCGGATAAAGTACCGAAACTCATGGCACCAAACATCATTCCGAATAAGGCAGTACTGGCCAGCATGCCCGCTTGTACCGCACTTAGCGACCATTCCTGCATCAGTAACGGCAACGCCACCCCATAGATGACCAGGTCATAACCATCAAAGATAATGATCAGCAAACACCAGATCAAAACCCCCCAATGAAAGGGTGTGAATTTCGCTTCATCAATCAGCGTATTTATATTCACTTTATTTGTAGACATCTCCACCTCCTAATTGTGAAGTTCAACTTATGCTGCTCACAATGCAGAAAATAGGAAAAAATGTCTAAAACTGAATAGGCATGGCTTTATACCTATAAGGTCTGGGTCAAATTAAACTATTCAATTAATTAATAAATATATTATTCAATCATGATGTTTTTAAAAACAGCTTGTTTTTATCGCATCCTCATCGGTTTTTAGTGCTATATCATTCACACGATTTTTAGCGATTAAAATACCGATCGATCGTATTTTAGAGCTTCAAGATCATAGACTTGATACACAGCATCAAACAGGTAACGGATGTATTCACTTTCATCCATATTGCGCATGGCCATAAAGACAGGGCTCACCGCAAAAGCATCTGCTAGAGGTACAAAGTTGAGATGGGCCAATTTAATGTTTTGTGCGCTTTCCGGTACGATGCAGACGCCTTCTCCGGCAGCGACAAAGCCCAGTGCCAGCTGTAACTCACGGACAATCCGGATATTTTTCGGCTCCAGACCATACTCGGAAAATATGCCACGCACCTGGGTAGAGAAATTTGCCTTTCCAGTATTCGGATATAAGAACAGATGCTGATCGACCAGTTCAGATAAATGTATATCTTCACGATGAGCCAGTACATGACTTGAATGAGCCGCCACCACTAGGCGTTCTTCACGTAATAACACGCGTTTTATCGCAGGATCCGAGATTCTTAAACGGCCGAAACCGACATCAATTCTTCCTTCTTTCAGCGCCTGAATCTGTTCATAGGTATTCATTTCCATCATCTCGATTTTGAGATAAGGATGCTGCTGCTTAAATAAAAATAAAATCCGTGACAGCAAACCAAACAATAAAGAGCCAACAAAACCGATGGTTATGGTGCGATCAGCAATGCCAATCCGTTTGGTCATCGATTTTATTTCTTCAGCATTAGACAAAAGTTTAACAGCATGCTGATAGAAAAATTGACCGGCTTCGGTGGTTTTTAACGGGCGGCTACCACGCTCAAATAGCTGAATATCGAGCTCTTGCTCTAAATTTTGGATCTGTCGGCTCAAAGGTGGTTGAGCAATAAACAGTTTTTCTGCCGCTTTGGTAAAACTTTGTTCTTCGACGACGGCAACGAAGTAACGTAAATGTCTGAGTTCCATGGCTCTGAATACCTTTAAAGTATAAAAAAATGCTAAATCGATCTTAGACCAATTAACATTATTCTTTTAAGGTATATCAAGTCAAAGCATTAAAGCAAGAATGTGAACCCGTATTATGTATAAGTCAGTTGAAACCTTGCTGGTAGAAATTCCAACCATTCGCCCTCACAAGATGGCAGTGGCGACGATGCAAACCCAGACCCTGGTATTGGTCAAAATCACCACTGAAGATGGTTACATCGGTTGGGGTGAAGCAACAACTATCGGTGGCTTAGGTTATGGTGATGAAAGCCCGGAAAGCGTAAAAGTAAATATTGAAACTTATTTTGCGCCTCTTTTAAAAACATTATCCGGTTTAAATGTTGCACAGACATTACAAGCAATCAAAAAGAATATTAATGGTAACCGTTTTGCTAAATGTGCGATTCAGACTGCACTTTTAGACATTCAGGCACAACGTTTAGGTTTGCCATTAAGCGAAGTCCTCGGTGGCCGCTTACGTGACAGTATTCCAGTTCTTTGGGTATTGGCTTCTGGCAATACCGAAAAAGATATTGCTGAAGCAGAGAAAATGGTTGCGGCAAAACGTCACAACATTTTCAAACTCAAAATCGGTTCTCGTCCGGTAGAAGAAGATGTTGAACATGTGCTGGCAATTAAGAAAGCCTTAGGCAAAGACGTTTCGATCCGTGTCGATGTGAACCGTGCCTGGTCAGAACTGGAAGCGATTAAAGGCATTCAGTTATTGCAAGATGGCGGTGTTGATCTGATTGAACAGCCATGTGCAATTGATAACCTGGACGCCATGCGCCGTCTGACCAGACGTTTTGATGTTGCCATCATGGCAGACGAATCGTTAATGGGCCCGCACTCAGCGTATGAGATTGCCAAACAAAACGGTTCTTCTGTATTTGCAGTCAAAGTTGCCCAGTCGGGTGGCCTGATTGAAGGTTGCGAAGTAGGCAAGATTGCCAAACTTGCAGGTATTGACCTGTATGGCGGCACCATGCTGGAAGGCCCGGTGGGCACAATTGCTTCGGCACATGTGTTCTCTACTTTTGAAAGTCTGGCGTTCGGTACCGAGCTGTTTGGTCCTCTACTGCTGACTGAAGATATTTTGAAAACCCCGCTCAACTATCAAAACTTTGAACTTGAGATTCCGAAAGGACCAGGTCTAGGGATTGAGTTGGATGAAAACAAGATTGACAACTTGCGTCGTCAGTAATTAGGAGAAACCCATGCTTTTCCACGTACGTATGGATGTAAACATTCCACGTGATCTGCCAGTTGAACAGGCAAACGAAATTAAGGCTGTTGAAAAGGCTTATTCACAGGAATTGCAGCGTCAAGGCAAATGGCGTCATATCTGGCGCATCACGGGCCAGTACTCAAACATCAGTATTTTTGATGTTGAAAGCAATGAAGAGTTGCACAACCTGTTACAAGGCTTGCCTCTCTATCCTTATATGAACATTGAAGTGATGGCATTAAACCGTCACCCATCTTCAGTTCGAGATGACGACAGTTGATTAAATGAGCGGATTGGGAGTCACCGGATTCCCCTTCCAAATCGAAAACAGAGGGTACCTCAACAAGGATTGTGGCCAGCCAGATTTAGCCAGCCAATGAAAGCTAAAAAAGTGCGCCACTAAAAGATGAAAGACATACTTTAGGAGCAATAGTATGAATCGCCAAGAAATTGATGCATTAGTTAAGCAAATGAACGTTGATACAGCGACAGGTCCTGTAGATGAACGTGTACAACAAGTTGTTGTGCGTTTATTGGGTGACCTTTTCCAAGCGATCGAAGATCTTGATATTTCTCAGTCAGAACTGTGGAAAGGTCTGGAATACTTTACTGATGCCGGTCAAGCGAACGAATTAGGTTTATTGGCTGCAGGTTTGGGTCTGGAGCATTACCTAGACTTACGTGCTGACGAAGCAGATGCTAAAGCAGGTATTACTGGCGGTACGCCACGTACGATTGAAGGTCCACTTTATGTAGCTGGCGCACCTGAAACTGTAAGCTTTGCACGTATGGATGATGGTTCTGAAGAAGGCAAAATCCCGACGCTGATCATTGAAGGTACAGTGACTGATACTGATGGCAACCGTGTTGAAGGTGCCAAAGTTGAAATCTGGCATGCAAACAGCCTGGGCAACTACTCATTCTTTGACAAGTCACAGTCTGACTTTAACTTGCGTCGCAGCATCATTACCGCTGCCGATGGTCAATATACTGCATTGACGACAATGCCAGTGGGTTATGGCTGCCCTCCAGAAGGTACAACTCAGTTTGTACTGGACAAATTAGGCCGTCACGGTAACCGTCCATCACACGTACATTACTTCGTATCTGCACCGGGTTACCGCAAGCTGACTACTCAATTCAACATTGAAGGCGACCAATACCTGTGGGATGACTTTGCATTCGCGACTCGTGAAGGTTTGGTTGCAACTGCGGTTGACGTGACTGATGAAGCTGAAATTACAAAACGTGGTCTGAACGGTCCTTTCAAACACATTCAATTTGATATTGAACTTGTGAAAGAGAAACAAGACGCACCTTTTACTGAAGTTGATCGTCGCCGCGCTAGCGCTTAATACATTAAGAAGCGGGATATGCCTTGAGATATATCCCGCTGACTTCCCCCTTGGAAAGTCGGAGAAAGGACATGCCTCGTATTCCCGTAATTAACACCAGCCATTTAGACCGCATTGACGAATTACTGGTTGATGATTATGAATCTGGTGAATTTAAACTACACCGTTCAGTATTTACAGACCAGGCCCTGTTTGACCTTGAGATGAAATATATCTTTGAAGGCAACTGGGTTTATCTAGCACATGAAAGCCAGATTCCAAACAATAACGACTTCTATACTACCTATATGGGTCGTCAGCCGATCATCATTGCACGTAACCGTCAAGGTGAACTGAATGCCATGATCAATGCCTGTTCGCATCGCGGTGCACAATTGTGCCGTAACAAGAAAGGCAATAAAGCAACTTATACTTGCCCATTCCATGGCTGGACCTTCAATAACTCAGGTAAGTTATTAAAAGTCAAAGATCCGGCTGAAGCGGGTTATTCAGACTGCTTTAATAAAGATGGTTCACATGACCTGAAAAAGGTTGCCCGTTTTGAAAACTATAAAGGTTTCCTGTTCGGCAGCTTGAATCCGGATGTTCCTTCTCTGGAAGAATACCTGGGCGAAGCGACCAAAATCATTGACATGATCGTGGATCAGTCTGAACAAGGTCTGGAAGTTTTACGTGGTTCTTCGACTTATACCTATGAAGGTAACTGGAAGTTGACTGCTGAAAACGGTGCTGATGGTTATCACGTGTCTGCTGTACACTGGAACTATGCTGCAACGACTCAGCAACGTAAAGAAAAAGAAGCTGGTGACAACATCCGTGCCATGAGCGCAGGTGCATGGGGCAAACAAGGTGGTGGTTCTTACGGCTTTGAACATGGTCACATGCTGCTTTGGACGCAATGGGCAAACCCGGAAGACCGTCCTAACTTTGCCAAGAAAGATGAATACACTGCGCAATATGGCGAAGCTATGGCGAAGTGGATGATCGAACGTTCACGTAACCTGTGTATCTATCCAAACGTTTACTTCATGGATCAGTTTGGTTCACAAATTCGTGTCCTGCGCCCGATTTCTGTCGATAAGACTGAAGTGACGATCTACTGTATCGCACCTGTAGGCGAAGAGCCAGAAGCGCGTACCCGTCGTATCCGTCAGTATGAAGATTTCTTTAACGCTTCAGGTATGGCGACACCAGACGATCTTGAAGAGTTCCGTGCTTGTCAGGCAGGTTATGCCGGTATCGCGCTGGAATGGAACGACATGTGCCGTGGTTCTAAACACTGGATTCAAGGTCCGGATGATGCTGCCAATGAAATCGGTTTAAAACCAAAACTGTCTGGTATTAAAACTGAAGACGAAGGCCTATACCTGTCTCAGCACCAGTACTGGTTAGAATTGATCAAAAAAGGTATTGCGACTGAGAAAGAAATTGCAGCATCCACTGAAGGAGAAAACGCATGAGCGACATCACTTTAGAAAATATTGCTCAGTTCCTGTATCAAGAAGCTCGCTTTTTAGATGATGAACAATGGGATGACTGGTTAACTTGTTATGCCCCTACTGCATCTTTCTGGATGCCAGCTTGGGATGATGATGACAAACTGACCACAGATCCACAGTCTGAAATCTCGTTGATTTACTATCCAGACCGTCAAGGTTTAGAAGACCGCGTGTTCCGGATCAAGACTGAACGTTCATCTGCAACCATGCCGGATACACGTACCTGCCATAACCTCAGCAATATTGAAATTGTTGAACGTGATGGCGACAAAGTGACTGTACGTTTTAACTGGAATACTTTGAGTTTCCGTTACAAAACAAGTTACAGCTACTTCGGTATGTCTCGTTATGAAATCGATTTCTCAGGCGATAAACCGCAAATTTTAAGCAAATATGTGGTACTGAAAAACGATTACATCAACCAGGTTATCGACATTTATCACCTCTAAGACTGTTTATACAGCTAGGTTATGCCTTTCGGTCAGATGGAAAATTGGCTGAAAGGCTCAGTTACAAAGATTTATATAGGATATTCAGCCATGTCAAACCACAATGTTGCACTTCAATTTGAAGATGGCGTTACACGTTTTATTTCTGTTTCAGATGGTGAAACACTGTCAGATGCAGCCTACCGTCAAAAGATCAATATTCCTTTGGACTGCCGTGATGGTGCTTGTGGAACGTGTCGTGCGTTTTGTGAATCAGGTTCTTATGACATGCCTGAAGAAACTTATATTGAAGATGCTTTAACGCCTGAAGAAGCCGCTGAAGGCTTTATTCTGGCTTGCCAATGTAAACCAACTTCAGATGCAGTTTTCCAAATTCAGGCGTCTTCAGAAGTCTGCAAAACTGAAATTCATGAATTCCAGGGTACGCTGGCGCGTGTAGAAAACCTGTCTGATTCGACCATTACTTTTGACATCCAGTTAGATGAAGGTCAACCGGACATTCACTTCCTTGCTGGCCAATATGTCAATGTAGGAATTCCGGGCACGGCTGAAACCCGTTCATATTCATTCAGCTCAAAACCGAGCGACCGTTTAACTGGTTTCGTAGTACGTAACGTACCGAACGGCAAAATGAGTGAATTCTTAAGTAAAAATGCCAAAGCTGGTGACAAAATGACTTTCACCGGTCCATTTGGTAGCTTCTACCTGCGCCCTGTGACCCGTCCAGTATTGATGCTGGCTGGTGGTACAGGTATTGCACCATTCATGTCGATGCTGCAAGTACTGGAAGAAAAAGGTTCAGAACATCCAGTGCGTTTAGTATTTGGTGTGACCAATGACTTTGACCTGGTTGCCATTGAAAAACTGAACGAACTGCAAGACAAATTCCCGTGGTTCGAATACCGCACAGTGGTTGCTAACCCAGAATCTGCACATGAGCGTAAAGGCTATGTGACCGGTCATATCGAAAATGAATGGCTAAATGGCGGTGATGTAGATGTCTACCTGTGTGGCCCTGTACCAATGGTTGAAGCGGTTCGCGGCTGGCTGGATGCAGAAGGCGTAAAACCTGCAAGCTTCCTGTTTGAAAAATTCTCTGCCAACTAAGAGAGGGAATTTATTCAATGTCTAATCGTCAAAGATTTGAAAATAAAGTCGTAATCGTGACCGGCGCCGCGCAAGGCATCGGTCGCGGTGTCGCGCTGCAAGTGGCGAGCGAAGGCGCCCAAGTCGTCATGGCTGACCTTTCCCCTTATGTAGAAGAAGTTCTGGCTGAAATTGAAGCGACTGGCGGTGATGCGATTACGGTCAAAGCCAATCTGGAAACGTTTGCCGGTGCTCAATCAGTCGTTGAAAAAGCGCTAGAAACCTATGGCCGTGTCGATGTCCTGATCAACAACGTCGGTGGCGCGATCTGGATGAAACCTTTCGAAGAATTTTCTGAAGAGGAAATTATCAAGGAAGTGAACCGTTCATTGTTCCCGACACTGTGGTGCTGCCGCGCAGTTCTTCCGGAAATGATTAAAAATCAGAAAGGTACCATTGTAAACGTATCTTCTATTGCGACACGCGGCATTAACCGTGTGCCATATTCAGCATCCAAAGGTGGTGTGAACGGCCTGACCGCTTCCCTTGCATTTGAACATGCCAAAGACGGCATCCGTGTCAATGCAATCGCGACGGGTGGTACAGAAGCACCGCCACGTAAAGTACCGCGCAATGCCAATCCACTGACTGAATCTGAAAAAGAATGGATGCAGCAAGTGGTTGATCAGACCATTGACCGTACTTTCATGGGACGCTACGGTACGATTCAGGAGCAAGTGAATGCGATTGTATTCTTGGCTTCGGATGAATCATCTTATATGACAGGTACAGTGGTACCGGTCGGTGGTGGTGATCAGGGCTAATCCTGATCATCACGATTTTTAACAGGCTCATGGTTCGACGCAAGGAGGCACATCACCAATGAACACCCTGTTTCAGACATTAAAAAATGATTGGTCCATTTCAGCAACTGTTGCAGGATTTTTAGCAGTGCTGATCTCCTATTCGGGGCCACTGATCATTTTTTTCCAGGCGGCACAGCAAGCTCAAGTTTCCCCGGACATGATGATTTCATGGATTTGGGGAATTTCTATTGGTGCTGCGCTAGCAGGTATCTTTTTATCCATTAAATACAAAATACCTGTCGTCACCGCCTGGTCTGCGCCCGGAACGGCTTTATTAGTCACGCTGTTTCCCGATATTTCGCTCAATGAAGCGGTTGCTGCCTATATCACCTCTGCTGTGGTGATTTTTTTCATTGGGATCACCGGTTATTTCGACAAATTGCTGTCCTGGATTCCTCAGGAAGTGGCTGCCGGGATGATGGCGGGGATTTTACTGCAGTTTGGTTTAGGGTTGTTTACCGCGACCGATACCATGCCCTATATCGTCTTTGGCATGCTGGCGGTATTTTTACTGGCCAAGCGTTTCAGTCCACGCTATGCCATGGTCTGGGTGCTGGTTGCTGGTGTGGTTTTAAGCATGCTCCTGGGCAAGATTAACCCGGTCACGGCAGATTTCAGTCTGGCGATTCCGCAATTTATTGCACCGGAATGGACCTGGAGTTCCACCCTGAATCTGGCCCTTCCCCTTATTCTGGTCAGTCTCTCTGGCCAGTTTTTACCGGGAATGGCGATTATCAAACTCAGTGGTTATGACATGCCAGCCAAGCCGATTATTAGTGCAACCAGTATTGCCTCGCTTGCAGTCGCCTGTGTGGGGGGTATTACCATCGTACTGGCCTCGATCACAGCTGCATTGTGTTTAGGCAAAGACGCACATGAGCTAAAAGAAAAGCGTTATATCGCCGGTGTGGCGAATGGGCTTTTTTATATTTTGGGCGGCTTATTTGCCGGCAGCATTGTCATGCTGTTTAGCCTGATGCCCAAAGAACTCATTGCAGCTTTGGCAGGACTGGCATTACTGGGTGCGATTGCTACCAACATTTCCGTGGCCATGGGCAAAGAATCACAACGTGATGCAGCATTGATCACCTTTTTAGCGACTGCTTCCGGCATGCATTTCTTAGGACTGAGTTCAGTCTTTTGGGGAATTTGCATTGGCTTGGTCGCACATTTTCTGCTGTCACAGAAAAACCGTAACGCAGTTCCGGTTACAGCATCAGATTCAAAACGAGTTTAAAGACATCCATCAGTTTAGGATATGTAAGGACCAGATTATGATAGATAAAAGTTCATTATCATTGAAAGAAGCACTCTCCCAGATCAAGGACGGTTCTACCATTATGATCGGTGGTTTCGGTACAGCGGGTCAGCCTGCTGAACTGATTGATGGTCTGATCGAATTGGGTATTAAAAACCTGATTATTGTCAACAATAATGCCGGTAATGGCGATTACGGTCTGGCGAAACTGCTTAAAGCGGGCGCTGTGCGTAAAATTATCTGTTCTTTCCCGCGTCAGTCTGATTCCTGGGTATTTGACGAACTCTATCGTGCAGGCAAGATCGAACTGGAACTGGTGCCGCAAGGTAATCTGGCTTGCCGTATTCAGGCGGCTGGTATGGGCTTAGGTCCAATCTATACCCCTACCGGTTTTGGTACTTTGCTGGCTGAAGGCAAACCGACCATGAACTATGAAGGTAAAGACTACGTTTTAGAAAATCCAATTAAAGCTGACTTTGCTTTAATTAAGGCCCATCAGGGCGACCGTTGGGGCAATCTAGTGTACCGTAAATCTGCACGTAACTTTGGCCCGATCATGGCGATGGCGGCTGATGTGACGATTGCTCAAGTTTCTGAAGTGGTTGAACTGGGTGCACTGGATCCGGAACACATCATCACCCCGGGAATTTTTGTTCAACACGTTGTTCAAGTTAAACCTGCACAATAATTGGCATCGGAGATAAATAATGAGCTATAGCAAACTGACCCGTGACCAGATCGCTGAACGTGTGGCACAAGACATTCCTGATGGTGCCTATGTAAACCTCGGTATTGGTTTACCGACCAAGATTTCAAGCTACCTGCCAAGCGATAAAGACGTATTCCTGCATTCTGAAAATGGCCTGTTGGCTTTCGGTCCTCCTCCTGCTGAAGAAGACCGCGATCCTGAACTGATCAATGCCGGTAAAGAATTCGTAACTTTACTTGAAGGTGGTTCTTTCTTCCATCATGGTGACTCTTTCGCGATGATGCGTGGCGGTCATTTAGACATCGCAGTATTAGGTGCGTTCCAGGTCGCTGAAAATGGTGATCTGGCCAACTGGCATACCGGTGCACCGGATGCGATTCCAGCAGTCGGCGGTGCAATGGATCTGGCTGTGGGTGCGAAAAAAGTCTTTATCACCACTGACCACGTGACCAAAAAAGGCGAGCCAAAAATCGTGGCTGAACTGTCTTATCCGGCTACTGGCCTGAAATGTGTTGACCGTATCTATACCGACCTTTGCGTGATTGATGTCACGCCTGAAGGGATGAAAGTGATTGAGAAAGTTGAAGGTCTGTCATTTGAAGAATTGCAGTCAATGACTGGTGCCAAACTGATTGATGTGACTCAATCAAATTAAGGGGAAGTCCCTTCTTTCTTGCACTTAGTTTTAAAAGCAGTGCTTTAAAACATGTTCAGGAGGGATTTAGGGAGGATTTGAGGAATAAAACTACTTCATTAAATCCCTCCCAACCTCCCTTTAAAAAGGGAGGAGTTTTCTTCTTTTAATTATGTGAGCAAATACACAATGAAAAACGCATATATTATCGATGCCATCCGTACCCCATTCGGCCGTTATGCCGGTGGTCTGGCGCCTGTTCGTGCCGATGACCTGGGTGCACTTCCAATCAAAGCTTTAATGGAACGCAATCCATCAGTGAACTGGGAACAGATTGATGATGTGATTTATGGCTGTGCCAACCAGGCCGGTGAAGATAACCGTAACGTCGGTCGCATGTCTTCGCTGCTTGCAGGCCTGCCTTATCAGGTTCCAGCAACGACCGTGAACCGTCTGTGTGGTTCATCGCTGGATGCAGTCGCAATGGCAGCACGGGCGATTAAAGCCGGTGAAGCCAATCTGATTATTGCCGGCGGTGTAGAAAGCATGTCGCGTGCGCCATTTGTCATGGGCAAGTCAGAAACGGCGTATGGCCGTAGCCAGAAGATTGAAGACACCACCATGGGCTGGCGTTTTATCAATCCGAAACTGAAAGAAATGTACGGCGTAGAAACCATGCCGCAAACGGCTGAAAATCTGGCGGAACAGTTCAACATCAACCGTGAAGACCAGGACAAGTTTGCCCTGACCAGCCAGCAACGTACCGCAGCAGCGCAGGCCAATGGTTTCTTTGCCAATGAAATTATTCCTGTAGTGATTCCACAGCGTAAAGGCGATCCGGTGGTTGTGGATACTGATGAACATCCACGTGCTTCAACCACAGCAGAAGCTCTGGCAAAACTGAAACCTGTGGTGAAAGCAGACGGTACAGTAACGGCGGGTAATGCTTCTGGTATTAACGATGGTGCGGCTGCCCTATTAATTGCATCTGACGAAGCGGTTGCTCAACACGGCTTGAAACCACGTGCCAAAATTATTGGTTCAACCGTCGTTGGTGTTGAACCACGCATCATGGGCTTCGGTCCTGCACCTGCCATCAAGAAACTGTTGGCACAAACAGGTTTGACTATTGAACAGATGGACGTGATCGAGTTGAATGAAGCCTTTGCAGCACAAGCTTTGGCTTGTACGCGTGACTTGGGTATCGAAGACGGTTCAGAGAAAGTCAATCCAAATGGCGGTGCGATTGCCTTAGGTCATCCACTTGGTGCATCTGGCGCACGCTTAGTCACAACCGCACTCAACCAGCTGGAACAAACTGGCGGTAAATACGGTCTTTGTTCAATGTGTATTGGTGTCGGTCAAGGCATCGCTTTGATTATTGAACGCGTCTAACAACCTATTAAAAAGATAAACCTCCTCCCTTTTTAAAGGGAGGTCGGGAGGGATTTCAATGCCAACATTTACATCCAACGATGCCCAGATCAATTACCAGACCTTTGGTGATGCCAGCAAACCTGCCCTGGTTTTTTCTAACTCATTGGGCACTAAATTCAGCATGTGGCAACCACAAATTGAATTTTTCCAGCAAGATTATTTTGTTGTGTGTTATGACACTCGTGGTCATGGCGCTTCCTCTGCACCACAAGGTCCGTATAGCTTGGACCAGCTAGGACAGGATGTAGTGAATCTGCTGGATCACCTGAACATCCAGAAAGCCGCTTTCTGTGGTATCTCGATGGGCGGTTTAACCGGTCAATGGTTAGCGATTAACAAGCCTGAACGTTTTAGCCACGTGATTATTTGCAATACTGCTGCCAAGATTGGTCAGGAACAAGCCTGGCTGGAACGTGCCGCGTTGGTGCGTGAACAAGGTCTGGCACCGATTGCATCAACTGCAGCATCACGCTGGTTTACCGAACCCTTTATCCAAAGCAACGCAGCGACAGTTGCAGAACTTTCAAACGACCTTGGAGCTGGCAGCCCGGAAGGTTATGCAAGTTGTTGCGAAGCTTTGGCTAAGGCGGATTTACGTGAACAGATCAAAACGATTTCAGTGCCGGTACTGATTGTGGCCGGTCAGCAAGACCCCGTAACGACTGTTGCAGATGGTCAAGCCATGCAAGCTGAAATTGCACAAAGCCAGTTGTTTGAAATCAATGCCTCGCACATTTCCAATATGGAACAACCAGAAGCCTTTAATCAGGCGGTTCAGAAATTTATTGCTGCTTAAACAATAAATGCAAAGAAAAAGCCACTGTTGATCAGTGGCTTTTTTATGCTTAGATTTAAAAAACTGGTTCTACATCAGGCCCAGATCACTAAAATCGCTGCAATCGCTACTAAGCCCAGACCCCAATGCTCGGTACGTGCAAGTTTTTCTTTAAAGAAATATGCCGAAATCAGCATACTAAACAGAATCTCAATTTGTCCTAAGGTTTTGACCACCGGCACACTCATCATGCTCATGGCAGTAAACCAGCCCAGCGATGCCATAAAACTGCACACACTGACTTTAAAAGTTAAGCCCAGACGCTGCCACATGGCCACTAAAGTCTGGCGACTGAATAGGCTGAGGTAAATCAGCATACTAATACACTGAAAACTGATCACCATTAACAACACCCAGGCCGCACGATGCAAGGTTGGTAAAGTGGTTAATTCTAAACTGGCTTCGCGTACCAGTAGTGAGGTAATGGCAAAACTTAAACCGCTTCCGATGCCAATAGCCAGTGTTCTGGCTGAAAACCCACTGACCTGTTGGCCTTTACTCAATAAAAATACCGCATATCCGCCCAGCGCCACACCAATCCAGGCCAAAAATGACAAATGATCCGCTAAAAAGGTCACGCCGATAATGGCGGCTAAAATGGCTTCGCTTTTCGCCAACCCCACTCCAACGGCATAATTTTTTTGCTTGAACAGTTGCACCATCAGTGCCGTAGCTAAAATCTGACTGCAACCCGCAATTACTACATAGATCCAAAACTTTGGGGTGAAGTGAGCCACACTTTCAACCGGCTTGAAATAATACAGGCTGCTCAGGTACAGCGCAGCAAATGGCAATCCAAAAATAAAGCGTGCCAGGGTGACTCCCCACACATCAACCGTGGTGCTAAGCTGTTTTTGAAAGGCATTACGCCAAGCCTGCATAAATGCAGCCATTAAAGTAAAAAAAATCCAGCTGAATGCCATCTACTGATCGCTATTACTACAAAAGTGAATTAATTCTATGCCTTAACAAAAGGACTGACTAATTAAAAATAGGATGCAGGCCGATAGCAGAAAGTTTGCCTTAATTTGGAAAGATTCCAGCGGAAAAAACAATTTTATTTTTCTCTTAAAAATCCGGATAATCCTTTCACATCGGGATAAAACGGATTCCATGTTCTTCCGTATATTGTCCTGTTTCCACAAAACCAAAGCGCTTGTAAATATCCAAGGCATAAAGACTGGATTTTACCGTAATAATTGAATGGCCTTGACGGCGGATCTCGCTTTCTAAAAAGTGCCACATTTGCCGGCCATAACCCTGCCCCTGATAGACTTGGTTCAGGAAAAAATGCATGAAGTGTGCAGGTTCCATATAAGCCACGACGCCTATCACCTGATGGTCAATTTCTGCCACAAAATAATGAATGTCCGGACGCTCGAAAATGGTCTGGATCATCTCAGGCTGAAAGCGCTGGCGCCCCTCTTCTGAACTGATCACGGCATCGACAAAGGGCGCAATCGCATCGACAATGGCACGAGTATCCTGAAGATTGGCTTTTCTAATTTTCATGTTTTTTTAAATTTCTCTTTATTAAGTTGTATACATTAAAAAGTTATTTTTATTAAAAGTTAGCTGCTTTAGCTGTTCTTGAATGGGCTTCCCCCAAATTTAAAAACCAGTCGGAATATTCGGTAATATTCTTCAATACGCCTTGTCCGTATTTTAAGACGGCAACTCACTCTATTTAAAAAATCTATTTATATAAAACCTTATTTAACTACACTTTTTTATTAAAAAAGATTCAATTGATGTTTCATTTAATATCAAGCAGCCTATATTTACAATTCATCCATATAGAATTTTCAATGAAATTTTTATGATGTTTCTTTATCAGGAAGAAATTTAGGTAGGCATTCTGAACCTTTCTTGTTGTTCATCGAACATAAAAATTTTAGGTCGTTCGCTTCCCTACAGGGAGTTTAATGAAACATTTTGAATGTGCCGTCTGCAAGCAACAGCTGTTTTTTTACAAATCAGTTTGTGATCACTGTCTGTCACCGATCGGTTATATCGCTTCGGAAAAAGAGTTGTGCGCATTTGAAAAACAGAGCGCTGAGCGATGGGTTCCAATCGCCAAGAACTACCAGCATGCCAGTTATAAACCCTGCCACAATTACGTTCATTATCAAGTATGCAATTGGATGATTCCTAGCGATGAAGATGAGGAATTTTGTGAATCCTGTCAGTTGACCCATGTCATTCCTGATCTGGAAAATTCTGAGAACCTGATTTACTGGTTTCGACTGGAAGAAGCCAAACGTCGATTCCTGTATTTGGCCCAGCGCATGAACATGATGCCACGCCCTAAAAAGTCTGAAGATGATCCATTTGGTCTGCGTTTTGATTTTCTCCTGCCCCAAGAAGATAAGCCTGTTTTAATTGGTCATGCCAATGGGGTCATTACCCTAAATGCCATTGAAGCCGATGTGGTTTATCGTGAAACTACACGTGTAAATATGGGTGAAAACTACCGGACTTTATTGGGCCATTTTCGTCATGAAAGCGGCCATTATTATTTTGCGCTCATGCAACATATGCATCCGGAATTGCTAGATGAATTTCGTCAGTATTTTGGCAATGAGCGGCAAGATTACGGCAAGGCACTTGAACGCCACTATAATGAAGGCGCGCCAATCAACTGGCAGGAAAAGTATATCAGTGCTTATGCTACCGCCCACCCTTGGGAAGACTGGGCAGAAACCTGGGCGCATTATCTGCATATGATGGAAACACTGGAAACTGCCTACTATGGTGGTATGCGTGTTGAAGGAAATGGCAGCTATCTGGCCAGCATGGATTTTAAAGAATGCCCGATTGGTGGACAGGATTTTGAACATATTCTGGAAAATTGGGTCACCTTGACCTTTAATCTGAATGCTTTAAACCGTTGTATGGGCCTGGAAGATGCCTACCCGTTCAAGCTGAGCGAAGCGGTTAAAGACAAGTTACGATTTATTCACCGGCATGTGCTGGAAAAAGTTTTTAAATAATTTAAAAAGTAATTTTTATAGTAAAACTATTGATGGAATGGGATCAGCAAAGTCTGAAAATATGGATTTTATTGTGTATTTTAAAAATTAATATGATTTAAAAAATCCCTGCTCTTGGCGAACCAAGAGCAGCAACTTTTGAATGAATCAGTATTTAGTTTGCTACCTGAATATACGATTTAAGATGGGCTTAAACCAGTTCCACAGCAATCGCAGTCGCTTCCCCACCACCGATACATAAGGACGCAATCCCTTTCTTGCCGCCCGTACGTTTTAAGGCATGAATCAAGGTCACAATAATACGAGAGCCAGAAGAACCCAATGGATGACCAAGCGCACAAGCACCACCATTAATGTTCACTTTTGCTGGATCAAGTTTAAAGCCATCAATGGCTAACATAGTGACCATGGCGAACGCTTCGTTGATTTCCCAAAGGTCAACCTCCTGAGCATCCCAACCGGTTTTTTTCAGGACTTTTTCAATCGCACCAACAGGTGCAATAGTAAATTCTGACGGATGCTGCGAATGGCTGGCATACGCTAAAATATTAGCAAGGGGTTTTAAATTACGCTGCGCAGCAATTTCACTAGAGGTAATCACAAGTGCTGAAGCACCATCTGAAATTGAACTGGCATTTGCCGCAGTAATGGTGCCGTCTTTTTTGAACGCTGGACGCAGAGTTGGAATTTTGTCAGCCTTGGCATTTAAAGGTTGTTCATCCTGCTCTACTACCACATCACCTTTACGGCTACTGACAGTGACCGGTACGATTTCATCTTTAAAGAAACCTTGCTGCACCGCCGTCACGGCTTTATTTAATGAGCCAATCGCATAAGCATCCTGCTGCTCACGGGTATAGCCCTTTTTATCTGCCATTTCCTGAGCCAAAATCCCCATCGACAGACCTGTTTCAGCATCTTCCAGACCTTCCTGGAACATATGATCAATGACCTTTCCATGCCCCATACGGAATCCGGCACGTGCCTTGTCCATTAAATATGGCGCATTCGACATGGATTCCATCCCACCTGCCACCACGATTTCTGCTGAACCGGCCTTGATTGCGTCTGCTGCCTGCATCACCGCCTTCATGCCTGAACCACAAATTTTATTAATCGTGGTCGCCCCGGTGGAATCCGGTAGACCCGCCTGACGCATGGCCTGACGTGCCGGACCCTGTTTTAAACCGGCAGGAAGAACGCAGCCCATAATCACTTCATCAATATCATTGGCCGACAGACCTGCACGCGCCACCACTTCTTTAATTGCCACAGCACCCAAATCCGGCGCGGTACAGCTTGACAATGAACCTTGAAAACCGCCCATCGCGGTACGTACTGCATCTACAATTACGATCATTTTAGTTTCATCCTTTTTCATCATTGTTATCAACCCTACATAGCCAAAGCGCTGTAGGGCTGGTCCTTCGCAATCATTGCGGGTTAAGCCTGTGCGGTAAAATAGTCTTCAGGCAACTGCATCACCAGTTCCGCACCGGCTTGAATACGTTGGATTCGTGCACTCAAATCCGGAAGTACTTTGGCCACATAGTAATTGCCCAGTACCAGTTTATTCTGGAAGTAGCTGTCGTCTTTGGCTGCAGCGGCTTTGCTAATTCGCGCATACATATAGACAAAGCTGAGCAGCCCAACCGCATGCAGATAATCGACAGCAATCGCGTTAGCGAAATCAGGATTCAGTCTAGACTGCTCGACGATGAATCTGGTGATGTCTTCGAGTTGCTGACAGGTCTCTAATGTCACCGTTTTAATCGTCAATGAATCATCTAGACTTTGTGCAAATTCACGGATTTCAGCAATATATTCCGCGATATAAGAACCATTACATTTGGTGGTTTTACGCCCAATCAGGTCAATCGCCTGCACGCCATTGGTGCCTTCATAAATCTGTGAAATACGCAGGTCACGAATACACTGTTCCATGCCCCATTCACGGATATAGCCATGACCACCGAAGCACATTTGTGCTTCCAGTGCAGAATCCAGTGCTTTGTCGGTTAAGTAAGCTTTGGCGATTGGCGTCAACAAGGCCACACGGTCAGTCGCTTTACGCACGGCTTCAGGGTTGGTTGAGTATTTGGTAATATCCAGTTGTTGACCCACATACACTGCAAACGCACGCGAAGCTTCATTGTTGGCTCGTACATTGAGCAGCATACGGCGTACATCGCCATGCACCAGAATCGAATCGGCTGGTTTTTCTGGCGATTTTGCACCAGTTGATGCACGGCCCTGTAAACGATCCGTCGCATATTGTGCTGCATTCTGGTAGGCAAATTCTGCTGCACCAATGCCCTGAATCCCCATAGATAAACGTTCGTAGTTCATCATCACGAACATGCCGGCCAGACCTTCATTTTCATTACCGACCATATAGCCCTTGGCACCGTCAAAGTTCATGACGCAGGTCGCCGAGCCTTTAATTCCCATTTTATGTTCGATCGAACCGGCAGCGACTGCATTACGTTCACCGAGCGAACCATCGGCATTGACCAGGAATTTCGGCACAATAAATAATGAAATACCACGTGAGCCTGCTGGTGCATTTGGAGTTTTTGCCAGCACCAGATGAATGATATTGTCACTCAGGTCATGCTCACCGCTGGTAATAAAAATTTTGGTGCCAGTAATGTTGAAGGAACCATCCTCATTCGGTTCAGCTTTGGTCTTGATAATGCCAAGATCTGTACCGGAATGTGGTTCGGTCAGACACATAGTGCCCGACCATTCACCCGTATAGAATTTTGGTAAATAGGTTTCTTTCTGTTCCTGTGAGGCATGGTCATTGATCGCCATACCTGCACCCACCGTTAATAGCGGGTAAAGCATGAAAGATGGATTGGTGCTCCAGATCATTTCATCGGCCAAAACCGTGAGCATCTTCGGCATGTTTTGCCCGCCCCATTCTTCAGGAGCACCCAGACCGACCCAGCCACCTTCGGCAAACTGTCTGAAAGCTTCTTTAAAACCTTTGGGTGTCGTCACCACACCATTGTTAAACTGAGCACCACCTTCTTCATCAGCAGGACGATTCAGGTCAAGAATGACATTCTTGGAAAATTTGGCCATCTCTTCCAGAATTGCATTTGCCGTCGCCATATCTAAATGTGCAAGATTTTCATTACCTTGCCAAAATTGTTCAGCTTGGAATACATCATTTAAAATAAATTCCATGTCTTTTAGAGGCGCATTATAAATCGGCATTTTTAAATTCCTTAAAGGGTGATACTCAATCCTGTTGCCAAATATTTTCTAATTTTCATTAGAATCCAAACAGGCGATTTTAAAATTGTGATATCCAATTCTTGCAGTATTAAATCTATATCTAGATTCATAAAGTTGCCTTAAGAATCACGTCTTCATGTTCAGTATGAGTGACTGAATATGCCAGCTTAATATTGATCTACTTTCCGTACTAAACCCTGATAAATATGAGCTTAAAACAGTCGAAGGATTTAGCTTCGTGCGCTGAAACAATAAAATAATTATACTGAAAATGGAATTTTATTTAGCAAAGTTGATCTCTAGGGTTCAGTTTTCTTGACAATATTTCTGTCTGCTTAGCATCGCTATTTTTATTTGTCAGCAGTTGCTGCATAAATATACAAAATGAGATAAATATCACGACCTTAGTTTTATAGCCATCGCGTGCAAAATTGCATATTCTTGAAAAGTTCTTTTTCGAAAAGTATGGACCAAGAAGATGACGACTGTAAGACAGCAGAACTTCCTTCTTCGTAAAGAGAAGATCCTCAGCATGGCGGAAAACCTGCTACTGGATAATAATCAGGACATTACCCTGAGTGAGCTGGCCAGTGAACTGGACATCGCAAAAGGAACCATCTACAAACATTTTAAAAGCAAGAACCAGTTATATTTAGAACTGATTATTCTGAATGAAAAAAGAATTCTAGAAATATCAAAAAAGCATAATAACGATATTAAAAATTATGTTTCACAATATATGCTTTATCACATGCTCAATTCAAACCGAACCATCCTGTTGCATGTCATTGAAGAACGTTTAACCAATAACGAAAAAAATCTGAAAGAGTTATTTCAGGAGCTTTATCGTATTCGTGAAGAACGGATTATCCGGATTAAAGACATCACCCATGATTATCTGGTGGCTCTAGAAAGTGCCATGTCGATTCGCGATTATTTATCTTATATCTGGACAGTCACCTATGGCGCTTCGCTGTTATTAAATTCGACCAATTACCAAAAAGCAATTGGGTCACGTGAACGTTTAATTAAACTTTATATTAATCAGGCACTCATGACGCCAGATAAAATCTCATCGGTATAATCACTATAATAAAAAAATGCCTGATTCGATCAGGGATTTTTTTATTTGGTTGTATGAGTTCATAAGATCACTTTCGCGATCTAACTCAACAATGATCAGGCTGCCACAGGCGGGAAACCATCTTCGGTTAAAGCTGCCACAATCTCAGACTCACTGACTGTCGATTCAACTTCAACTAGCTTAGTCGCCACATCAATATTCACAGTGGCATTTTCATCCAGATCTTTAATCGTAGCCGTGACACTGCGCGCGCAGCCACCACAAGTCATATTTTCAATACGGAATTTCATGTTTAGCTCCATAGGATCGGTTTAAAAATTGATGTGAATACAGCGCATGTCAGTGCTGTTCAGTTCCGACACCCTGTTCAATCTGTTTTAAAATCTGGCAATCAGACTGTTCATTGCCGGCACACTGCTCAACCGATTGCTGTAAAATTAATAGCATATGCTGCATATCGGCAATTTTCTGTTGTAAAAACTGGATATGTTTTTGTGCCAGCTGTTTGACCTCACTACTCTGGCGTGAGCTGTTCAACCACAGGCCGAGTAACTCTTTCATCTGCTCTGAAGAAAATCCCAGTTCACGTGCATGCTGGATAAAACTTAAGATTTTAATATCCGCATCACTATAAACCCGATAACCTGTATCACTGCGTTTCGGAGCCGGCAACAAACCAATGTCTTCATAATAACGAATCATTTTCGCAGAGATGCCAGAACGTTTTGCCGCCTGACCAATATTCATCATACTGACTCCTTAAACTGCACCGGTTGATAGGCTTTTAATCTCAAGGCATTGCTGACGACAAACACGGAGGACAACGCCATCGCACCTGCGGCAAACATTGGCGATAACAATATACCCCAAAATGGATAAAGCACACCCGCGGCAATCGGAATTAAGGCAATATTGTAGACAAAGGCCCAAAACAGGTTCTGTTTAATATTGCGCATGGTCGCCTGACTTAAACCAATGCCTGTAGCCACATGCTGTAAATTGCCTGACATCAACACCACATCGGCTGCTTCAATCGCGACATCGGTACCGGTTCCAATCGCCATACCGACATCGGCCTGGGCCAATGCCGGTGCATCATTGATTCCATCCCCAACAAAAGTGAGCACGCCGTATTGCTGCTGGAGTTGTCGTACTGCATCGACTTTTTCATGCGGCAAAACTTCCGCAATCACCTGATCGATTTTCAACTGTTTGGCGATCGCCTGCGCGGTATGCTGATGATCACCAGTAATCATCGCCACTTTAAGACCTTGGTCATGCAAGGCCTGAATCGCGCTATAAGTAGTTGGTTTAATCGGATCGGCTACTGCAATAATCGCAGCCAGTTTCTGATTAATCGCTACATATAAAGGACTACGACCCTGATCACCGAGCTTTTGTGCAGTGGCTCTAAACAGATCGACATTTAAGCCCAAGTCCTGCATCAGACGTTCTGCACCGATATGCAGCTGCTGACCAGCAACCTGTGCTTTTACCCCTGCACCAGTGATCGAATCAAAATCGGTCACTTTACTCAGTTCCAGTTCTTGCTCACGAGCAGCCTGAACAATGGCGTGGGCAATCGGATGTTCTGACTTGGCCTCCACTGAAGCGACGAGCTGTAATACGGTCTGCTGATTAAAATCTGCAGTGACTTCAAAGTCGGTCAGCAGCGGTTTTCCCTCAGTTAAGGTTCCGGTTTTATCCAGCGCGACGACTTTGGTTTGCTGCAGTAACTGTAAAGCTTCACCCTTACGGAACAACACGCCCAGTTCTGCTGCACGGCCAGTGCCGACCATAATTGAAGTAGGAGTCGCCAGTCCCATCGCACATGGACAAGCAATAATCAGTACGGCGACTGCATTTACCAATGCGTAGGTCAGATTCGGCTCAGGCCCAAACAGGAACCAGACCATAAAGGTTAAGGCCGCCAGTGCCATAACAGCCGGCACAAACCATAAAGTCACTTTATCGACCACCGCCTGAATTGGCAGTTTTGAGCCTTGCGCCTGTTCTACCATCTGAATAATCTGCGCCAGTACCGAATCTTGGCCGACCTTAGTCGCCTTGATTTGCAAGGTTCCGTTCTGGTTTACCGTACCGCCGACCACCTGATCACCGGCCTGTTTGGCCACGGGTAAAGGCTCACCGCTAATCATCGCTTCATCAATATAACTTTGTCCGGTAACGACTTCACCATCGACAGCGACTTTTTCACCCGGACGGATTTCAATCAACATTCCTTGTTGCACATCGGAAATTGCCAGATCAACCCAGTGATCATTCTGTTCTACCCGGGCCGTTTTCGGTTGCAAGCCCACCAGATACTGAATCGCTTCCGAGGTTTTACCTTTGGCTTTGGCTTCCAGATAACGCCCCAGTAAAATCAGCGCGACAATAACGGCGGCCGCTTCAAAATACACATGCACAGTGGACTGCGGTAACAGCTCCGGAAAAAAGGTCGCAATACAGGAAAATCCGTAAGCTGCAATGGTTCCGACTGCGACCAGAGAATTCATATCTGGTGCCAGACGTAATAATGCCGGAATCCCATGCTGATAAAAACGCCGTCCCGGAATCATCAGCACCAAAGTGGTCAGCACAAACTGCAGATACCAGCTGTTCTGGGTTCCCAGCGTATGGGCAATAAAATGATGAAATGCCGGAATCAGATGCGAGCCCATTTCCAGAATAAATACAGGCGCTGTCAGAATGACTGCAAGCCATAAATCTCGTTTCAGTTGTGCCGTTTCATTGGCTTTCTTTTCCTGAAAAGCATCATGGCTATCTGTCGACATATCCCTACCAGATTTTATGGTGGCCTGATAACCGGCTTTCTCCACCTCAGCAATCAAGGCCGGAATCTGGGCATGCGAGGCTTTCACCCAGGCAGTTTCGGTGGCCAGATTGACCTGTGCTTCGCTGACACCTTCTACTTTCATTAAAGCTTTTTCCACACGTGCCACACATGAAGCGCAAGTCATGCCTTCAATAGCCAGTTCAATGCGATCGCTCTGAATATCAAAACCGGCTTTTTGCACGGCTTGAGTCAGCTTGGACAATGGCACAGAATTGATCGCACTCACATGCGCCTTTTCAGTGGCCAGATTCACTTGTGCATCCAACACGCCTTCCACTTTTTTTAGGGCTTTTTCTACGCGAGCCACACAGGATGCACAGGTCATGCCTTCAATGTTCAAATCAAACTGCTGCATCGGCACATCAAAACCGGATTTTTCAATTGCTTGAACCAGCGCAGCGGCAGCAATCGGCTGCCGGCTTTTGATAAAGGCTTTTTCAGTCGACAGATTGACAGATGCCTCGTCTACACCTTCAATTTTTTTCAAGGCTTTTTCCACGCGAGCGACACAGGAGGCACAGGTCATACCGCCAATCTGCACCTGCTGCTCATATAAGCGGTTGCTATCTTGTTCTGCCATGTCCATCTCCATGCCTCGACTCACTGTTGAGCTTATAGCTTAAACATTCCCATCATGGTAAGGTCAAGTCCTTCATCTGACTATTTTAAAAAATGTAGCGTCCTGCTGCGATTTAAAATCACCCAATAAAAAAGCTCGAAGATGACTTCGAGCTTGTCTAACAGTATTTAAAATATTGAATGCATCGATGTTATTCGGCAGAAATATCTTCAAACAAGATCGAAGACAGGTAACGTTCACCACCGTCTGGTAAAATCACCACAATATTTTTACCGGCATTTTCAGAGCGAGCCGCCAATTGGGCTGCTGCTGCCATAGACGCGCCACTTGAAATACCGACCAGGATACCTTCCTGAGCAGCCGTTTTACGTGCCCACTCGAGTGCATCTGCGCTATTAATGGCAATCACTTCATCAACGAGGTCCAAATCCAGATTGCCCGGAATGAAGTTGGCACCGATCCCCTGAATTTTATGTGGTCCAGGTGTAATGTCTTCACCGCGTTTGGCCTGACCAATAATCGCAGACTCAGCGGGTTCCACCGCCACTGAATATAAAGGCTTATTTTTTACCTTTTCAAAGTAGCGTGAAATACCAGTAATGGTTCCACCCGTTCCGACACCTGCGACCAGAATATCGACATTGCCCGCAGTCGCCTCCCAGATTTCTGGGCCCGTGGTTTCTTCATGAATTTTAGGGTTGGCCGGATTTTCAAACTGTTGTGGCAGGTAGTACAGTTCAGGATTTTCATTGACTAGACGTTGTGCTTCTTCAATCGCGCCCTTCATGCCTTTGGCCGGATCAGTCAATACCAGATTGGCACCCAATGCTTTCACCACCTTACGGCGTTCAATACTCATGCTTGAAGGCATGGTCAAAGTAATGTCATAACCTTTGGCTGCCGCAACAAAAGCCAATGCAATACCGGTATTGCCGCTGGTTGGCTCGACAATATGCATACCGGATTTGAGCTTGCCAGATTTTTCAGCATCATTAATCAACGCTGCACCAATACGACACTTGACTGAGAATGCCGGATTACGGCTTTCAATTTTCGCAAGTACCGTGGCCGGAGCGGAAATCACACGATTAATACGAACAAGCGGTGTATTTCCAATCGCGTCTGCATTATTACTATAAACCGCTATACCTAAATTATTCGGTGTTGGAAAAGCTGAATCTGTACTCATGATGATATCCCTGATGTTATTGGTTCAAGTCGCTTAAACATCATACAAGCATTTTTTTGCTTTGTAGATGTTTGATGAAACTTGCACTTCATTGCACGAATGTGAACTAAAATACTTTCTGCACTATGCAATAAATTTATCTTATCTATCAATATTTAAAATATAATTTTAATTGATAATTCAATTCATTAAAAACCATAAAACTTAACTGTTTTTAGCAAGGTATTACGGGCTAAGACCCGTATAATTAGCGGGCTGTAACTTTATAATGGACATATTGAATGAAAACCGATTTTGAAATCACGACTATGCGCGATTCAGCAGAACAGGTCGTTGGCATTTTAAAATCTCTGGCCAATACCGACCGTCTTCTTATTTTATGTCATCTGTCTCAAGCGGAACTGAATGTTTCAGAAATTGAGGAAATAACTGAGATTAAACAGCCGACTCTTTCCCAACAGCTCATGATGCTGCGTAAAAGCGATGTGGTAGATACCCGGCGCGATGGCAAACAGATTTATTATTCAATTAAAGATCAAAATTTGATTGTGGTCTTAAATACCCTTTATCGATTGTATTGCGGCAATCCAGCTAAATAAAGAATCTTTCTTTTTTCAGTCATCAAGATGAATTTCTTTAAACTCTTATTGATGTCGTTTTAAATCATTAAGATCACGATCATAAGTTTTCGAATGATACGTGACTGACCCAGATGATTCATTTTAAACATGAATCATCAAGAAGCTAGATCAGCTAAGACTTCTTAGCAGAATTTGTGCATAATATATCTATATTTGTGATTTAGACCTTTTTATGCCAAATTCCAAGTCTAAACTTCTGCATAAACTGCCTGCCTGGGCATGGTTAAGCCACTACACGCCGGTCAAATTTAAGTCTGATGTGCTGGCTGCCCTGATTGTGGTGGCAATGCTGGTGCCTCAAGGGATGGCCTATGCCATGCTGGCAGGATTGCCGCCGATCATGGGTTTATATGCGAGCATCCTGCCGATGATCATTTATGCCCTGCTCGGTGGGAGTTCGACTTTATCGATTGGCCCGGTAGCCATCATTTCCATGATGACTTTTGCTACGCTCAATCCACTTTTTGAAGTCGGCTCACCGGTCTATATCGAAGCTGCGACCTTATTGGCACTGATGGTCGGGATTATTTCCCTGCTTTTGGGATTATTCCGTTTTGGTTTTCTGATCCAGTTGATCAGTCATCCCGTGATTCAAAGCTTTATTATTGCCTCTGCCTTATTGATTGCGTTTGGGCAGTTAAAGTTTTTGGTCGATCTTCCTTTAAAAGCCAATAATCTTCCGGAGTTTGTCAGCAGTTTGCTGCAATATTTCCCGTTGCTGCACGTGCCGAGCCTGATTTTCGGCCTGCTCTCTATCGGTCTGCTAATCTATTTGCCCAAGTTATTAAAATCTCAGGCTGTACAAAGCCGGATCGGCTCTACAGATTTTCTGGTACGTGCAGTGCCCCTGATTCTGGTATGTCTCGGCATTGCAGCGATTGTCTTTCTGGATTTAAAGCTTCAGGGTATTAAGACGGTCGGTGCAATTCCTTCCGGTTTTCCACCCTTGTCTTTTCCACACTGGAACTGGGAATTGGTGATGACCTTGTTACCGGGTGCCAGCATGATCGCCATGATCAGTTTTGTGGAATCCTTGTCGATTGCTCAAGCGACAGCCTTACAGCAACGCAGTCATTTAAACAGTAATCAGGAGCTGATCGCACTCGGTCTGGCCAATATCAGTGCAGGCGTGAGTTCAGCTTTTCCGGTAACGGGCAGCCTGTCGCGGACGGTGGTGAATGCCGATGCCGGTGCCAAATCACCTATGGCCGGTGTTTTATCCTCTATTCTGATTATTTTTGTGAGCCTGTTCTTTACCGGATTTTTTGAAGATCTACCGCTGACCATTCTGGCCGCGACGATTATTGTTTCCATCTGGAAGCTGGTTAATTTCCAGCCATTTTTTGATGCCTGGCGCTATTCCAAGGCAGATGGCCTTGCCATGTGGATTACTTTTCTGGGCGTGGTCCTGATTGATATTTCCACCGGTTTGATTATTGGAATCGTGTCGACCTTTGTTCTGATGTTATGGCGAATCAGCCGTCCGCATATTGCAGTTGTCGGTCTGGTCGAAGGAACCCAGCATTTTCGTAATATTCAGCGGCATCAGGTCAGTACCTCCGACCGGGTGCTGTCACTACGGATTGATGAGAATCTGACGTTTCTGAATGCCAATAGCTTCAAAGGTTATCTGATCAATGAGATCAGCCTGAATGACCAGCTACAACATGTGATTATCAACTGTTCCAGCATCAGTGCGATTGATCTGAGTGCCCTGGAAATGCTGGAAGATTTAAATGCGGAACTGGCCAAACTGGATATTCGTCTGCATTTTGCCGAAGTCAAAGGTCCGGTCATGGACAAGCTGCAAGCTTCTAAATTGATGACGCATTTGAGCGGGCGCATTTATCTGACCCATTTTCAGGCGATTCAGGACCTGGCGCCAGAGATCTTTGAGCAGCATAAAGATTATATGATTTAAGACAGCAGATACTGGAACTTATGGCCGGAGATTCAAACCGGTCATAGCTCCAATATTTTTTGAATTTTCAAATATAATTTGAATTTATCTATTTAACTTTGATATTTATTTCATGAATACAATTTTAAATATGCTGATTTATTCATCATTTTAAGAAGTTTTTCTTCAATATAAGCAATGTTTTAAACCCGTTAATTTTAGAATATATCAATAATATCAATATCTTGGTTTTAATATGAAAATATATTTTAAGCCTTGTTTAAATTAAGTATAAAATAGCGCAACTTTTTCCCAAATTTAGCCCTCGTAATTTTCACAAGGCAACCTTATGTTTTCTGCCCTTATGCGCATGAGCTTAGTCTCTCGAATCATCATCGCCATTATTTTAGGTGTGGGTGTGGCTGTGGTATTTCCCGAAGCTACTCCCTCATTAAGCCTATTGGGCGACCTGTTTATTAAAGCCTTGAAGTCTGTTGCACCGATTCTGGTTTTCATTTTAGTTTTAGCTTCTATCGCGAATTTTAAAGTGGGCCAATCTAACGCCGCCATCAAGCCGATTATGCTGATGTATGCGGTCGGTATGTTCCTTGCTGCACTGAGCGCTGTGGTGTCGAGCATCTTATTTCCAAGTACGCTGTTCCTGGATATTGCTGCACAGGCTGACTTGCAGCCTCCTGGCAGTTTGGTAGAAATCCTGAAGAATTTGCTGCTCAGCTTTGTCGCCAACCCGGTTGTTGCAATTGCTGAAGCAAACTTTATTGGCATCCTGGCTTGGTCAGTGGCATTAGGCATCGCTTTCCGTCATGCATCGGATAGCACCAAGACGCTTTTGAATGATGCAGCCTTTGCAGTGAACTATGTGATTCGTTTAGTGATCAGCTTTGCACCTTTGGGTATTTTTGGTCTGGTTGCAGTGACTTTTGCTGAATCTGGTCTGGATACGATGACCAGTTACGTACATTTACTTGCTGTGTTGCTCGGAACGATGGTTTTCGTTGCACTGGTAATTAATCCGCTTCTGGTTGCCTTAATGACACGCAACAACCCGTATCCACTGGTATTCACCTGTTTGCGCGAAAGTGGCATTACCGCTTTCTTTACCCGTAGTTCAGCAGCCAACATTCCAGTCAATCTGGATCTGGCAAAACGTCTGGGTGTTAAAGAATCGACTTCAAGTATCGCAATTCCTCTGGGTGCTACGATCAACATGGCAGGTGCTTCTGTGACCATTACTGTATTGTCATTGGCGGCTGTAAATACTTTGGGGATTAGCGTCGATTTCAGCACTATGCTCATTCTTTCTGTGGTGGCAACCGTTTCGGCATGTGGCGCTTCAGGTGTTGCAGGCGGTTCATTACTATTGATTCCAGTTGCATGTGGCCTGTTTGGTATTTCTTCGGATATCGCCATGCAAGTGGTCGCCATTGGTATGGTCATCAGCGTATTGCAGGATTCTACTGAAACCGCGCTAAACTCATCGACTGATGTTTTATTTACTGCAGCAGTAGACCGCGCATCAAATTGATTTTATATTGATTAATCAATATGTTTAGCCAATGATTTTGTTATGCCATTACAGCGTTTACCTACCTGGGTACAATTAGGGGCGTTTTTTCTTGCGGTCAATGCCGGCATGATTAACGTCCTGGGTCTGGTGACGGTACTTCACCAGTCTGTTTCACATATGACCGGTAATGTCAGTATGCTGGCCATGGCCCTGCTAAACTGGCAACCAGAACAGATGTTGTATCTCTTTCTGGTCACACTCTGCTATGTCATTGGTTCATCCTATAGCGGACTGATTCTTGGAAATAGCCACTTTCGCTTGGGGCAGCTTTATGGTTACCCTTTAAGCCTGGTGGCTATTTTTATTTTGATCTGCTGGTTATTATTGCCCTATTTCCCGCGTTATGCCTTGTTATGGGCCTGTGTTGCCATGGGTGTGCAAAATGCCATGGTCAGTCATTATAAAGGTGCCATTATTCGCACCACGCATTTATCTGGCGTACTGACTGACCTCGGCTTAGCGATGGGCTACCGGTTGCGCGGTTTGGAGGTAGAATCACGACGCGTGGTTTTGCATCTGCTTATTTTGCTCGGTTTTTTAAGCGGTGGCATTCTTGCCAGCTGGCTATATCCTTATTTAAAATTAAATGCATTCCTGATCCCGGCAGTGCTGAGTCTGGTTCTCAGTCTCACGTATTGGGTGATTTATTTACGTTATCGACATCAACACGACTAATATCTGGACATTCTCATGGTTAAAAATGCATTGCAGGCACAATTGTTAAAGGCAGGATTGGTCGATAATAAAAAAGCCAAAAAACTGTCTAAACAGGCTGTGCATGAAAAACGCACCGGTGACGGTACCGAGGCTGAAATCAAGGCCAAGATTGAACAAGACAAACAGCAAAAAATGGCCAAAGATCAGGCAATTGAGCAAGAGAAAAAAGCAGCTTTGCAGGAAAAAGAGCTGAAAGCCGCAATCATGCAAATGATTAACCAACATAAAATCCGTGATACTGACGGCGATGCGGTATATCAGTTTATTGATGACAGCAAAATCAAAAAGGTCTATTTAAACCAGCAAATCTATAATGCACTGGTGGCAGGCAGTCTGGTGATTGCACGTGAAAATGATAGCTACGCGTTTTTGCCTAAAGCTCTGGCAGATCGTATTAATGCGAAAATGCAGGGCTTTATCATTGTGAATAATTCAGAGAAAAATGAAGAAACCACCGATGAAGAAGATCCATATGCTGCTTATGTTATTCCTGATGATTTGATGTGGTAAGCATCGCGTTATCATTACTGAAATATCGAAGATTAGAAACCGGCGAATTCGCCGGTTTTTTCATTTTTATGCGCTTTTATTGAATGATTTTGACCAATAGATATGTTTTAAAAAGTTATTCAATATTAAAAAATCTGATCCAAAACTATAAACTTGACCTAAATTTTTGATTAAAGAGAAAGATCGTTTGGAACAGTTTAATTTTATTCGGAATATTCAAGAATGGGCAGATCAGTACCCATGGCTGGAAATGCTATCTTCACTGAGTATTGTGATTTTACTGGCGATTCTTGCCAATCTATTTGCCAAACAGATTGTGGTACGCGGAATTCGTCAACTGATTTCCAGAATGCCTTTTGCCAATAATCAGATTTTTGCTGAGCATAGCGTGATTCGCCGGATTGCCAATATTGTTCCGGCAGTGGTGATCATGAACGGGATTACCACGGTACCGCATTTATCTGACAAGGTTGAGTCCTTTGTGCAAATGGGGGCACAGGCTTTTATTTTCCTGACGATTGCCTTAGCTCTTGGTGAATTACTGAATATTTTTAACCTGGTCTATCAGCGTAATCCCAAGTCACGTAACAAACCGATTAAAGGTTATTTGCAGCTGGTCAAGCTGATTATCTTTATTGTCTGTGGCCTGATGATTCTCGGCACTTTCCTGAAAAAGGATGTCTTTACCTTGCTGGCTGGCTTCGGTGCCATGGCCGCGGTGTTGATGCTGGTCTTTCAAAATACCATTTTGTCGCTGGTGGCGTCGGTTCAGATTTCATCCTATGACATGGTGCGTATTGGCGACTGGATCGAAATGCCCTCGCTGAACGCGGATGGCGATGTCATTGATATGTCATTACATACCATTACGGTACAGAACTTTGATAAAACAGTGACCACGATTCCGACCAATAAACTGGTGACGGATACCTTTAAAAACTGGCGTGGTATGCAGGAAGCCGGTGCGCGCCGGATCAAGCGCTCGATTCATATTGATCAAAGCAGCGTACATTTTATGTCGGCTGAAGAACAGAATAAGCTGAAAAATTTTATTTTGCTGGATCAATATCTGAATACCAAATCAGAGGAACTGGAACAATTTAATCTGCAACTGAGCCATCATTCGCAATATAACCAGCGCCGTCTCACCAATCTGGGAACTTTCCGTGCCTATGTAGAATTTTATCTGCAACAGCATTCGGGCATTAGTAAAAATCATTCCCTGATGGTGCGCCAATTGCAGCCGACCAGTGAAGGTTTACCGTTAGAGATTTATGCCTTCACCAATACCACCGCCTGGGTCGAGTATGAAAATATCCAGTCGGATATCATGGATCATCTGCTGGCGATTATTCCGGAATTTGGTTTAAAAGTGTATCAAGCGCCTTCAGGTCTTGATTTAAAGGAAGCATTTACTCAACCGTCTTCTATTATTACTTAAACACAAGTCATCCAATCTCAAGCCTGAGGTGCTGCTGCATTTCAGGCTTTTTTATTTCCTCATCTATTTAAAACCTGACTGGCATAAATCTGGCTTTAGTTTAATTTTTATAATCCAAGTTTTAATTGAGTGAATCATTTTGTGGCAATTTCACCCAATTACGGGCTTAAAAAAACAGAATCCTTTATAATTCCCGAAAAGCAAAATGCATGATAAGAGTACGATAATGTTTCGATGGCTTGAAAGACTGGTTGACCCCTATCCCACCAAAAATCTGAACCAACCTTTACCGACCAAGTTTTTTCCATTTGTCTGGCAGGCAGCCTATGGAGTCCGCCGTTATTTGCTGATTCTGGTACTGTGTACTGCCGGTGCTGCCAGCTTCGAAGCTTTTCTGTATTCAAAAATTGGTGAGCTGGTGAACTGGCTCAGTAAAAGCCAGCCCGATACTTTTCTGGAACAGCATGCTAGCAATTTAACCTTACTGAGTATTGTTCTTCTGGCCAATATTTTTTTCGCTAGCGCCCAATCCCTAATTAAGCATCAGATTTTGTATAGCAATTTCCCGATGCGTTTACGCTGGCGCTTTCATAATCTGCTGATGAAACAGAGCCTGGATTTTTTCCACAATGATTTTGCCGGACGATTATCTGCCAAAGTCATGCAAACGGCTCTGGCAGTACGCGAATTCTGGGTCATTCTGGGTGACATGCTGGCGTATGTGCTGATTTATTTCATCACGATTAATATTGTCTTAGGTGCAATTTCACCCTTGCTGATCATTCCATTGATGGTCTGGCTAGCCTTGTTTATCTGTGCAGCGTGTTATTTCATTCCACGTTTGAGCAAAATTTCCAATGCTCAAGCGGATGCCCGTGCCGTCATGACCGGGCGTATTACGGATGCCTATACCAATATTCAGACCGTGAAGCTGTTTGCTCATGCCGGCCGTGAAAGTCAGTATGCCAAGACCTCAATGCAGGAATTTATGGTAACGGTATATAAACAGATGCGTCTGGGTGCTCAATACGAAATCAGTATTTTACTGCTGAGTGTAGTGTTATATGGCGGCGTACTGGGTACCGCGATCTGGCTGTGGATGGAAGGTCAAGCCGAGCTAGGCATTATTGCCGCAACTACGGCAATGGTACTGAAACTGAACAGTATTGCCGAATTTATGATGTGGCAGACCTCTGCCCTGTTTGAAAATGTCGGTACCATTCAGGATGGTATGAAAACTTTAGGCCGCAAAATTGCCATTGAAGATAAACCGGGTGCCAAAGAGCTACAGCTCAATCACGGTGAAATTAAATTCGAAAATGTCAGCTTTGCCTATAATGATAAAAACGTGATTGATCAGTTTAATCTGACCATTCGCCCAGGTGAAAAAATTGGTATTGTCGGCCGTTCAGGTGCAGGGAAATCTACCCTGATTCAACTGTTGCTGCATTTTTATCATATTAACCAGGGTCGTATCTTGATTGATGGTCAGGATATTGACGATGTGACTCAGGACAGTTTGCGCAAGAATATTGCATTAGTGACTCAAGATACTTCACTGCTACATCGCACTGTCGCGGAAAACATTAAATATGGTCGTCCAGATGCGACTGATGAAGAAATGTTTGAAGCTGTGCGTAAAGCCAAAGCAGAAGAATTTATTCCTAATCTGACGGATTTGCGTGGCAAAAAAGGCTATGAAGCCTATGTCGGTGAACGTGGCGTGAAACTTTCCGGCGGACAGCGTCAGCGAATTGCAATTGCACGTGTATTCCTGAAAGATGCGCCGATTCTGATTCTGGATGAAGCGACCAGTGCGCTGGATTCTGAAGTCGAAGCCGCCATTCAGAACAGTCTGGACGACTTGATGCAAGGTAAAACCGTGATTGCAATTGCGCATCGCCTGTCTACCATTGCCCAGATGGATCGTCTGATTGTACTGGATCAAGGTCGAATCGCCGAGCAAGGCACGCATGATGAACTGGTGGCATTAAATGGCATCTATGCCCAACTTTGGCAGCGTCAAACTGGTGGCATGCTGATTCAGCAACAGGTCAAAGCATCAAAAGATCATGAATAATATGATCTCTAGAAGATTTCAAAACTTCTAATGATTTGCTCGTCCTTAATATTGAACAGGTCTGGAAAAAGGAAAACTTTGCCCAGACCTTTCTTTGTAAAATTTTCTCTACAGATGAACAGCAAGTTGCCATCTATCTGGTATCTTATGAAATGACATCTCTCTCTAGTTCTGAAAGCTCTCTGAAGAAGTCCTGTTCAATGATTAATAAAACTAGACCAATCGTCCTGTCCTGAGCAAACAGATGCTGGGATGCGACTTATTCAATAAAATAATTTTAATTTCATCAATAAAATTATGTGGTTTAAATTGATTTTAATGCTGAATTCAGGCTAATCTGCCAGTGGCAGAGTCACAATCGCCAAAATTTTGTCCAACAATTTTAATGAAAAATTTGGCGGCTTCATGCCAATATCTATTTATAAATAAAAAAATTTGAATGAGTGCAACGGATCGCGCATGAAAACAATTGCTCCACGCCAAGACCAAGGAATTCCAGGTGTTTACGGTCTCCTGCTTCTCGATGTCATTTCCCGCTGGGGTTATAATAATGAGTCGCTTTTCCAACCTTTTGGCCTGACCAGTGAACAGTTGGCAGATCCTGATTTTCGTATTCCAACCCCTGTCGCCAACGAACTGGTGAAATATGCCCTGAAACTGACCGGCGAACCGACCTTGGGCTATCATCTCGGCACACAGATGCGGATCTCGATTCATGGCTTTATTGGCTATGCCATTATGACGGCGAATAATATTACCGATGCGCTGGTACTGGCGAATCGATTTATTCAACTTCGTTTACCCTTCCTGCAACTGTTTTTCTCGACTTTTGGTGCTAAAGCCACGGTACAGCTGCAAACCGATATTCAGCTTGAACCGCTGCGCACCGAAATTTCCATTGCCTTGATGATTGGTCTGATCAGTATGGCCAAAGCCATTACAGGCGTTAACGATGCAACGGGAGAAATCGACTTCGATTTTAAGAAGCCGGAAGGTTTCGAACGCTTTATGGCGAAGTTCCCTACCCATCAGTTCCGCTTTGAACAGCCGCATTTAATTCTGAGCTTTGATAAAAGCTACCTAATGAACAAGCTGGTACATGCCGACCCAATTGCCAGCCAGATTGCGATTAACCAATGTGAAGCAGAACTTTCTGCCCTGGGTGAACGGCACCGGATAGCCATGCGTGTCCGAGATATCTTGACCCATGCCGAGCAGCATTATCTGAGTATTGAAAATGTGGCGGATCGCTTGCACATGTCTGACCGCACCTTAAAACGTCAACTCGCCGCCGAAGGTACCTCCTTTTCTACACTCGTCGATGAAGTGCGTTACCGGCATGCCACCTCGTTATTATCCCGGACAGATTTCACTCTGGAACAGATTGCCGATGAACTGGGTTATAGTGATGTCGCCAATTTTAGCAGGGCATTTAAACGCTGGAGTGGTCGCAGCCCGAGCAACTGGCGCAAAGATCCTTATTTATAAGGAAGTATAAGCCTTTTGTTTTGCTTAAAAAGAATGTATAAAACATGTCAAAAATGATCTTAAGATTTTTAAGGAGTTATCAATGAATCATCCTGCAGAATTAAAGTACGCAAGTACACATGAATGGGTGCGCATTGAGGGTGATCTTGTTGTGACCGGTATTTCCGACCATGCACAGGATGCGTTAGGCGATTTAGTCTATGTAGAAGCACCAGATCTTGATTCACATATCACTGCGGGCGAACAAGCTGGCGTGGTTGAATCAGTTAAAACAGCTTCCGATATTCATGCACCGGTGTCTGGCGTAGTGGTTGAAATCAATCCTGATCTTGAAGATGATCCTGATTTTATTAATGATGACCCATACGGCAAAGGCTGGATCTATAAAATCAAGCCAGACAATATAGCAGATGTCGAAAAGCTGCTTTCCAATACAGAATATGAAGCTGGCCTATAAGCCATTTTAACTTGAAAAAAAATCAGCCTCCGGGCTGATTTTTTATTGTAGATCCGTCGTTGCATTTTCCAGTTCAAATTAAATTTCATGTATTTATCATGAAATATCATTGTATTTTTCACTTATTTTCCCTAAAGTCTTGCTCATATCTGCTTCGCTCCTGAATAGGTCGCGCTTATTTATAACAATAATTTCCCATGCTGAGCCCAGCGTCTCACAGCATATCATTTTAGGAAAATCATGAATGCCATTGCAGCGCCACTATGGACCAAGTCATTTATCCTTTGTCTGGCCAACAACCTATTTTTATTTATTTTCTATTTTGCGCAAACCACAATTTTGCCAATATACATCTTAAAAGAATTAGGCGGCAACCTGACTCAGGCAGGTCTGGCTATGACCTTGTTTATGGTGTCTGCCATTGCAGTGCGACCTTTTAGCGGTTTAATTATCGAAAAATTCGGGGTGCGTAAAACCCTGATTATTTCTGAAGTGTTCTTTAGCTTATTTTCACTTACTTATCTGTTGGCAGATCAGCTCACGATTCTGTTTATCATCCGTTTCTTACACGGCATCTGGTTCAGTATCTTGACTACAGTTTGCGTGCCTGTTGTGAACCAGTTTATTCCGGAGCAGCGTAAAGGTGAAGGCATGGGCTATTTTGTCATGTCGGTTAATCTGGGGATTGTCTTAGGTCCGTTAATAGGTCTAAGCCTGATGGAATACTGGTCTTATTTTCAGGTCAGTATGCTATTGATCGTCTTGGTTTTTATCGGATTTGCCTTCTGTTTTTTGATTCCGGTCAAAGAACCTGAAAAAATCATCAAAAATACCAATAAGAAAACCTCGCTTGAGCTGACAGATTTTGTGGAAAAGAAAGTGCTGCCTGTCGCAGTATTGGCCATGCTGATTTCTTTTTCTTATGCGAGCATCATGTCTTTTATCGCACCCTTCGCAGCCAGCAAGGATTTAATGGCCTATGCAGGTTTATTCTTTGTGGTTTTTGCGATTTCCATGATGAGCTTACGGCCGATCACCGGAAAGATTTATGATCGTAAAGGCCCGCAATATGTGATTTATCCGGCATTGCTGGCTTTTAGTTCGGGTTTATTTTTACTGAGCCAGATCCAGAGTTTATGGGGATTTATGCTAGCTGCAGTCATGGTTGGCGTGGGCTTTGGTAGTGTGCAGCCGTGTATTCAAACTTTGGCGATTCAATGTGCGCCCAAGCATCGAATTGGCTATGCAACTTCAACTTTTTATACGTTTTATGACCTGGGTATTGCCATCGGTTCACTACTGATTGGTGCCATCATTGCAGCTTACAGTTATCAGTTTGCTTTTATGCTATGCGGTATTTTAATCTTAAGCAGTATTGTTTATTTTAAGCTGGTGGTGCAACGTAAAACCGTCTAGTTTTATGGATTGAATCGAATAATAAATAAGATCAATAAAAAAACAGGCAGAAAATTCTGCCTGTGATTTTTTGAGCAAATATTTATTCTGACACCGAAGTATTCTCTGCTTGTTTCTCTTCCGCTTTTGGCTCTTGCATCATGGTGAATTGGGTTGCCTCTGTGGCTACGGTAGTGTCCTGTCGGTTACTTTTCAGCTTGATTTGTAAGCGCAGTTCATTGGTCGAATCGGCATTGCGCAAGGCTTCTTCATAAGAAATTTCACCCTGGTTATACAGGTCAAATAAGGCCTGGTCAAAGGTCTGCATGCCCAGTTCACGCGATTTCGCCATAATCGCTTTCAATTCGTGGAATTCACCTTTCAAAATCAGGTCAGACATCAGTGGCGTATTTAACATGATTTCAATCGCTGCACGACGGCCTTTACCATCTTGAGTACGAATCAGACGCTGTGAAATAATTGCCTTCATATTGGATGACAAATCCATTAATAACTGATTCCGGCGTTCTTCCGGAAAGAAGTTAATAATTCGGTCCAAAGTCTGATTGGCATTGTTGGAGTGCAGTGTTCCCAAACACAAATGACCAGTTTCCGCAAAGGCAATCGCATGTTCCATAGTTTCAGTATCGCGAATTTCCCCGATCAGAATCACATCTGGTGCCTGACGCAAGGTATTTTTCAGCGCGTTGTGCCAAGAGTGACAATCCACGCCGACTTCACGATGGGTAATCATGGATTTTTTATGTTTATGCACATATTCCACCGGATCTTCCACAGTAATGATATGCCCGGCCGAATTTTCATTACGGTAGTCAATCATTGCAGCGAGTGAAGTTGATTTACCCGAACCGGTTCCACCGACCACCAGTACCAGTCCACGTTTTCCCATAATCACATGTTTCAGCGATTCCGGTAATTTCAGCTTCTGGAAATTTGGAATTTCTGCAGTAATGGTACGAATCACCATACCGACATTGAGTTGTTGTACAAACACATTTACCCGAAAACGGGAAACACCTGGCACGGTGATGGCAAAATTGCACTCGAGTTCAGTTTCAAATTCTTTACGCTGTTTATCATTCATCAAGCTGTAGGCAAACAGCTTGGTTTTTTCAGCCGTGAGTTCCTGCTGTCCAAAAGGTTTCATTAAGCCCTGATGTTTAATACTAGGTGGAAAATCAGCCGTAATAAATAAATCTGAACCGCCATATTCCACCACCTTAGTCAGCATGTGATGCATGAATTTTTTTGCTTCGTCCAACAATTCTGCCGTGAACATCTTTTCCCCCGGAAATGCACAACTGCATAAATCTCAATCTTAGATTTATGCCAAAATATTTTGATTTCATTGTGCAGCGTTTTTTTTAAAGCCTCAAATACATTTGATTTATAAAGAAAATATTTTTAAATATTTATGTGATGAACTTCAATAAAAATTAAATTAACTTGCAATATGTATGCTTTTTTAAAGCAACTCTGCCAAAAAAATAGGATTGTAATTTTAAAGGTTGAATTCTGTTAGACGATTCATTATTTGTCATTTGCGACATATAGAATGTTATTTTTCTTTCTTTATGATTACCAACTCCCCTATTTTTTATGTACCAATTTCGGTTCTATTAGATGTAATAATGAATTATGAAAAATAGGATAATGTTTATGAAAATTGAACAAAATCGTGGAACTTTGCTCAAATAACAGGCGTGAAACTTGGTAAATTATTAAAAAAGCCCGATTCAGCTAAGTTAGGCTTTTTATTTGACTATAAAAATATGATTTATATAAAATAAAATAGAGATGTTAGAACCCATTTAAAGTGTCTATATTAGACCTCTTGCGAAAGTAAAAACCACCTCAATATAGATTTCATGAGATATCAGAAATTAAACCGTTTTTCAGATTCTGAATTTAAACGCCTGGTTGGCGTACCTCGACCAGTTTTTACCGAAATGGTAGATGTTTTAGAAAAAGCAGAATCACTCAAAAAGAAATCAGGTCGTCCTCATACTTTAGATTTAGAGGATCAGTTATTATTAACGCTCAATTACTTACGGAACTACAGCACTCAACTGGAATTGGCGGCAAATTACCATATCGCTGAAAGCAATGTGAATCGAAC